>CAZZML010000153.1:0-7303 GCA_964654735.1 uncultured Roseivirgaceae bacterium
TATAAGTTTCAGTAGGGGACTTAAACCCGCATTATGCAATAGAGCTTCTATTACTAATACAAACTACTGCAAATCAGTCGTTTCACTAAGTTTATCGTAACTTCTCAATAGTTGCAGGTAAACTTTAAACTTAAAAAGAGAAAAGTCCCTTTCTGGCTTTTAAAAGTGCATTCTAAAAGTAAAATCCAAAAACTACCTGCGGATATTGAGAAGTTACCGTAATAGAATTACTATTGCATAATGCGGGTTAAGAATGCTTTGTTCCAGATAGATACTTGATGAGACATTAAAAAGTCAGATTCTTTTTTAATCACTTTGGTGAGCAGAAAACCATCAATATTGGTGTCATTATTTTCTGTTTTACTGTATGAGAGAGGATTTTTTCAAGCAAACCAACTTGAACCGGTTTGCTCATCCACATATCCTCTTGAAAAAAGATAATGTACTCTTCTTCAATTTTAGCAAGTGCTTTTTTTAGCCTGTTGCTCCATTCTCCCTTGCCTGATAAGATGTTAATGAATCCATCAATTTCAGCTACTTTCTCTTCGGTTGCAAAATAGCATTTTGTATTCAGGCTATGATCCCAGTTCTTCTTAAAAAAATAATCGAAGCCCTTGTATAGTAGCTCATATCTGTCACAAGCAAAAACAAGAAGTGCTACCTTTTTAGTACTGCTTCAATACCGTATCCAAATCTTCTATCAAATCCTCAATATCCTCAATACCTACTGAAAAACGAATAAGCCCATCGGAAAGCCCATTTTTCTCACGCTCTTCTTTTGGAATAGAAGCGTGTGTCATGCTTGCGGGGTGATCGACTAAGGATTCTACTCCCCCAAGGCTTTCTGCCAAAGTAAATAGTTTAAACGAAGAAACCAATTTCATCGATTGCTCTAAACTTAAATCAAACTCAACCGAAACAATACCACTAAAACCACTCATCTGTTTTTGTGCGATACTGTGGTTTGGATGACTAGGTAGCCCAGGATAATATACTTTTTTTACTTTAGGATGACGATCGAAGTACTCAGCTACTTTAGTTGCGTTAACAAAATGGCGTTCCATTCGAATTCCCATGGTTTTTAGGCCTTTGGTGGTTAGCCAATTATCAAATGGGCTAGGGTTTAAGCCTATGGCCATACGAGCAAAATCAAGCTTTTCTTTCCACGCTTCATGATTGGTTACTACGACACCCCCAATTACATCGGAATGACCTCCAATGTATTTAGTTGTACTATGTATAACAAAATCAGCCCCTAAATTTAAAGGGTTTTGAAAGTAAGGGGTAGCAAATGTGTTATCAACTACCGTGAGTACATTATGCTTTTTAGCCATAGAAGTAATGGCTTCAATATCGGAAATACGTAATAATGGATTAGTTGGAGATTCTAAAAATAATAGCTTAGGATTCGTTTTTAGCTTTGCTTCAACGGCTTCCAAATCTTGGGTATCCACAGTAGAAAAGTCAATTCCAAACTGTTTAAATACTCTACTAAACAATCGATAAGTGCCACCATAAAGGTCGTTTGCAATTACTACTTTGTCATCTTTAGAAAGATTTGAAACAATTGCCGTAGTTGCGCCAATGCCTGATGAAAATACTGTGGCTACTTTACCTTGCTCTAAAGATGCCAAAGTTGCTTCTAAGTTAGTAAAATTAGGGTTTCCAGCTCTCGTGTAATCATATCCTTTATGTGTATTAGGTGCTTCTTGAGCATAGGTAGAAGTCATATAAATAGGTGGAATTACTGCACCTGTTTCTTTATCTGGCTCTTGACCTATATGTATTGCTTTAGTAGAAAATTTCATTGCTTTTTATTTATTCGTCATTGCGAGAAATTTTGTTTAAAATTTCGTGGCAATCTTTTCAATTTAAACAGAATGCTTCGAAAACACTTAGTTACTTAGCCTGAATAATTCATGAATTAATCAGGTTAGAAACGATTTTTTAAATAAGTATGTTTTCTCGCATTGACGTTCGTTTTTTTTTACTTTTCAAATTTCTTTTTTCAACCCTCTAATTGTACAAGGCATGTCCTTGATCCAGCATCCACTGGTCGTTATAGAACTTACTCATATACTTAACTCCACTATCAGGAATTACAGTAACAATAGTTGCAGGTTCTTTTAAAGTTGCGGCTAATTTTAGTGCTGCCCACACGTTAGCCCCACCTGTTCCACCTCCAAAAATACCTTCTTCACGAGCTAGTTTACGAGCCATGCCAAACGCATCCTGGTCAGTAAATTGGCACATTTCGTCCACAACGGAAAAGTCCATAGCATGCGCAATATGGTCTTCTCCTACCCCTTCTACTTGATAGGTGTTTTCTTCGGGTTCTGGCTCTACCCCTGTTTTAAAATACTCGTAATAAATAGAACCGAACGGATCAGGCATTATGTTTTTTATTTTTGGATTTTGATCTTTAAGGTATTGACCAATTCCGCTGATAGTACCTCCTGTACTGCCTGATGCCACAAAATGTGTTACTTTCCCATCAGTTTGTTTCCAAATTTCTGGGCCCGTGCTTTGGTAATGTGCTTCTGGGTTTTTCTTATTATCGTATTGGTTAAGCATAAAACTATTGGGTGTTTTAGCTGCTAAACTTCTTGCTTTATTTACATAATGCTCTGGCGAATCTGGTGCTGCTGAAGTTGGACAAACAACTACTTCGGCTCCAAAAGCTTTTAGCGCATTTTGTTTTTCAATACTCACCTTATCTGGCATTGTTAAAATGGCTTTATAGCCACGAATAGCTGCATTCATTGCTACTGCTGCACCTGTGTTGCCCGAAGTGTTTTCTATAATAACGCCACCTTTTACAAGTTTGCCAGTTGCAATGGCATCATTAATAATATGATTTACAATTCTATCTTTAATACTTCCACTAGGATTAAAATATTCAAGCTTTACATAAATATTTATATGTGAATATGGGTTGATTTTTTGAAGCTTTACTAAAGGAGTGTTACCAATAGTTTCCAATACTGGATTTATCATAACTGGTTGATTCTAAAAATGTAGTGCAAAAGAACATAAAGAAATTTGAAATGTGAGATTTGAAATATGAAAATTTATACTCTTTACATTTCTTATCTCATACCTTAAGGTCATATTTCAATTTTTATATTTCTCTTAACTTTCTTTCTAAAAAATACGTTTCCACTTGTTCTACATTCCAGGTATTAAATGTTTGCTCTTTGGTAAGCCCGCCTTTTCTGCCCACACAAACCCCGTAGTACATATCTTTAAACCCATCGGTGGCATGCGCATCGGGGTTAATGCTTAGTAACACCCCCTTGTTTAATGCATAATTTACCCATCGCCAGTCAATATCTAACCTTTTGGGGTGAGCATTAATTTCTATGATAACTCCATATTTGGCACATGCATCAATTACTGCTTTATGATCAATAGGGTATTCTTTTCTTATGAGCAATAACCTACCTGTCATATGGCCTAACATGGTGGTATAAGGATTAGCAATGGCCGTTAATAGTCTGTTGGTTGCTTTGGTAATGTCCATTATTAAACCCGAATGGATAGAGGCCACCACAAAATCGAATGTAGCCAATGTTTCATCATCATAATCTAAGGCACCATCGGCTAAAATATCGGCTTCAATGCCTTTAAAAATTTTAAAAGGAGCCATTTTATTATTGAGAGTATCAATTTCCAGATGTTGTTTTTTAACGGTTTCCTCAAACATGCCATTGGCGTAAAAACTGGTGGCTTTACTATGGTCGCTAATGCCTAAATATTGGTAGCCTTGCTGTTGGCAAAATGTTGCCATTTCCTCTAAAGTGTTTTCTCCATCGCTGTATTTCGAGTGGTTATGAAGTACGCCTACTAAGTCATCGGTTTGGACTAAATTCGGTAGAGTGTTGTTTTTTGCCAGCTCCAATTCCCAACTTCCTTCTCGTATTTCAGGGGTACAGTAGGCAAAATTTGCCTCCCGATAAATATCTTCTTCTGTTTTAAAAGGTTTCGATTCGGCTATTTTTTTTAAGGTGGCATCGCCAATAGTGAAACTTAAATGACTTTGCGAGCCTGTTTTGAGAAATAAGTTAGAGGCAAATTTCTCTAACGAAGAGAAATGAAATACAACTTCGATGGGTTCATCAGAAATGGTTTGTCCTCTCCAAGTAAACAGTCCAGAGTTAGAAGGAGTCTTTTTAATACTATCAAAACTGTTTAGGGTTTTATCAATTTGCATTAAGTTTTCTGTAGCCACAACAAATTCAAGTTGATTAATTACCTCCCATTTTCTTCTGAGTTTACCTGCAAATTCTATTTTCACATCAGGTATTTCTTTTTCAACTTTTAGTTTAATTTCATTAGCTAATTGTTCTGCATCTGCATAATGAATAAAACTCTCCATTTCTTTGGCAAAATCTAAAATCTCACTAATGTTATTTATGGTTTTATCTCCAAATCCTTTGAGAGGTTTAAGGCTACCTTTTAAAATAGCTTCTGAAAGGGCATCAATCGAATCGATACCAAGTTCAGACCAAAGTGTTTTTAACTTTTTAGCTCCAATGCCTCTTAATTTCATTAACTTTAAAAGACCTAGGGGCGTATTTGTTTTAAGGTTGGTTAGCTTACTATAATTACCTGTCTCGTTTATTTCGTTAATAGCGTTTGCAATGCTCTTACCAACTCCTTCTATCTCTTCGAGTTCGGTTAAGTTGAGCCTCTCTAATTTTTGACCGATTCTCTCTAGATTATAAACTGCGTTGGTATAACTTTTAATTTTAAAATCATTTTCACCATGAAGCTCCATAAACGAAGCTGTGGTACTAAGCAGTTTTATTATATCTTTATTCTTCATTGAATTAAAAGTAGTTGATTTTTTTAAATACGTATTAATATCAACTTATTTTGTTCTACTACGTAAAAACCAGCAAACACTTTTTGCCATAACGAAATGATAGATGTCTAGATTATTATTTTTCTTTTTAGCTCTTCCTACCCTTGGTTTTGCACAATTAGAACAACCAAAAAGGTTCGAGGTTGAACTTGAAGGTTATGATAATGAATATGAAGTAATGGTTGGAGGGGAAAATGGAATCATCTTATATAGAACATTAAATGACTTTAACAAAAAAGGAGGGCAGTTATGGGACTTTATATTGCTGGATACTGCTCTTAATGTAAATTGGAAAAAACAGCTTTATATGGGCAAAAACCTTGTTTTTAAGGGATTTGACTATTCGATGGAGAGTTACTTTTTTCTATTTCAACAGACAAGTGGAAATTCTAAAGACCTAAAACTGGTACAAATGATGAGTGCTAATGGCGATACACTTCGTTACACTATAAAAAATATGGTTCCATTAAATCTTACTGAGTTCGAAGTAACCGATGGAGCATCATTGCTTGGAGGTTATTTCAATAACGAACCAGTAGTTATTCATTATGATTTTGATAGCAAAAAAACAAAAGTCCTTCCAGGTATATTTGGCTCTAAAACTGAGTTAGTTCAATTAAAAGTTGACGATAATTCGATAACAGTATTAGTGAGTGACAAGACTTTTGATAAACGAAATACGTTGACTATAAAGAGTTACAGTATTGATGGAGATTATCTGAATACCTACACCTTTAATCCTGATTATGATAAAGGATTAATTTTTGGTCGTATTGCTGATGTAGAGGATATCAGCAACCTAATTGTGGGCACCTATGGAGCCAAAAAATCAGATTATTCAAGAGGGCTTTTTTTAGGCTTAGTTGATGAAGAAAATCAGCAAAATATAGAATACTTTAATTATGCTGATTTTGATAATTTCTTTAATTATATGAAAGCCAAAAGGCAAAAAAGGGTTTCTGATAGAATTGATAGGAAAAAAATTAAGGGTAAAAAAGTAAAGTTTAATTATAGGTTGCTTGTGCACGAAGTGTTTAAACAAGGCGATACCTATATTGTATTAGGCGAAGCTTTTTATCCAAAGTATTCTTCTACTACTACTTATGGTAGTAGTATGGGGGCATCACGGTATGGTGGTTATGGATTTGATGAATATATGCCAATGAATTTTGCGGGCTACCGATATACGCATGGTGTTGTGGCAGCCTTTGGCTCTAATGGAAAAATGATTTGGGATAATAGCTTTGAGATAGAAGATGTACTTTCTTATTCACTTGAGCAGTTTATTCACGCAGCATTTATTAATGAAGGCATTGTTCTTTTGTACTTGTACGACAACCAAATTAGAAGTAAAATTATTAGCGGATCGGAAGTTGTAGAAGGCAAGAAATTTGATGATTTAATGCTAAGTTTTCAAGATGACAAAGTAAATTCCTATTCTAGCTCTAAAATTGGGGGGCTAGAAAAATGGTATGGCAATACCTTTATTGCCTATGGGGCTCAGCGTATTAAAAATCTTAAAGATTCCGGTATAAAGCTAAACCGAAAGGTGTTTTACATTAATAAAATCATCTACCGCTAAATAATTAAGTGTAGATTTTGCTAACTTTATAACTAGGTAAAATAATGAATACAAGCAATATGAAGAACTTATATAAAGCGTTTATCGGCATTTCGATTATGGGCCTACTTATAATTAACTCATGCTCGCCTGAAGATGTTGTAGTGGAAGATTTAGCTATAAAGTTAACCAATGGAAGTTGGACCTTTAGTAGTGCTATAGGTGAAGATAATCCAACAACTGACTGGTACACTGCACTTTACAAAAATGATCTAATTAAATTCAATGATGATGGAACTTGCACCAATGATCAATTGGCAGAAAAAGGCACAGGAACATGGTCTTTAAATAGCAATCAAACTGTTCTTACGTTAAAGATTAATTTTCCAAGTGGAGATACTAGAAATGAAACTTGGAATATCAAAACTATCTCTAGCTCTCAACTTGTATATACTTTTGACATAGCTCCGAACACTCTGGAAATGATCTATACCCATTGATACTTAGAGCCTTCTGAAAATCACTTAACTATTTGCAATTCAACCAGCAGATCATTGTTTCCTAAAGACGTGAGTTCGGCCTAACCTGAATAATTCATGAATAATCTATTACGCATTCCAATTGCCAACCATTCAAGCACTTGCTCGAATTTTGGTACTCGATGTAGCTCGCTACATCTCCGTTCCAAAACCCTGTGCGAGTACTTGACTGGCAGACACTTAAAATGCTCATAACAAATATTCATGAATTAATCAGGCTAAGGTTTTAAAAAAAAATAGTGCTTAATTGTATTGAAAATTCAATTTAATGCTACATTTGTGCTTTAAATTAATTATTATAATGAGTAAAGGAACAGTAAAATTCTTTAACGACTC
>CAZZML010000154.1:0-7272 GCA_964654735.1 uncultured Roseivirgaceae bacterium
TATGAAACAATTAAAAATAATAGCACTGCTATTTATATTAGCAGTAATTCTACCGGCTTGTTACCCTGGCGATAGCATTCCTATCGAAGACCTAGATACCACTAGTACTTTTTACGAAAGTGATGATTTTATTACTCCACACACCTCTGCTGCAATAATGTGGGATGTAGTTGAAGTAATTGATGACAATGATCCTGATAATAATATTCCTTATAATGGAGAAGTAGATGACGAAATACTAAATACTACGTTAGATAATATGGTAGCACTTTATGGTGAGGAAAATGTTGTCATTATAAGTGAAACTGACACTCCATCTCCTTCTGTAAACAATAGCTACCCTGGCGTAAGAATTGTTACACCTAATGATCCTACCCCTACAGTTGAAGCACTTTTTGCACCTTCTATTGTGTTAAAAAAGACAACTATTGTTTATACATATCCAGGTTACCCTTGGTACCCAGGTGGCGGTTGGGGCTGTTGGTATTGCAGTCCTTGTTATTACTGTGGCTACCCGCCAACAGTTGGCTATAGCTCATACGAAACGGGTACAGTTATACTGGATATGATTAATGTAAAGGATATTTCAGCTGGCCCAATTGACCCAACTGATACCCCGCTGTCTTGGGTAGCTATAAGCAGAGGGCTAATTTCTTCAAACGAAGCATTTAATGCAGAAAGAGTTGAAAATGGAATAAACAAAGCGTTTAAACAGTCACCTTACTTAGCTCCAAAAAACTAATTGCAAACAATCTTTAAAAGAATTACCATGAAAAAAATATTAATATCTGCATTAGTTATTGCTTGTTTTGCAATGAATGTAAACGCACAAACTTCTTACTGGACGTTTAGCTGGCCTATTTCTATGGGCATTGGTAGTACCAATGAATATATCGAAAAAACTAGTTTTAGAGGAATTTCCATAACAGGAGCCTCTTTTCTTACTGATAATATTTCGATAGGTGGAGAGTGGAGCTGGGAAGTTTTTGATGAAATAAAAAGAGACTTGCCTCCAAGAGAAATTACCGCTGACGGTGTTACTGGAAATATTTCAGGAACGGAGTATCGCTATTTAAATACAATTCCAATTTTTGTTAATTCTCATTATTATATAGGAGAAAATGGAGCCTTAAGGCCTTATGCAGGTTTAGGAATTGGAACCGTTTATGTAGATCAACGCACCGATATTGGTTTTGCCAGTATTCAATCTCAAACATGGCGTTTTGGAGTACAGCCAGAGGTTGGCGTGTTTATTCCTATGGGCTTATCAGGTGTAGGGGTTAGTTTAAAAGCCAAATACCGTTATGCCACCAAAACAAGTGATGATGTAGAAGCTTTAAATATGTTTAGCTTCGGTATTGGGTTTGGTTTTATGAATTAGTTAGTAGTAATTATAACAAATTTTAAAAGGCCAGTTAATCTGGCCTTTTTTTATGACCTATAAATTATCTCAAACTCAGGCTTTGAGGCCGTGGTAGCACCTTTCAACTTAGCCAGTCATTGTCTGACGCTCGATAATGACGATTAGGTTATTTTAATAGCCACAATAGTGGGTTAAAGAATCAACCTAGCTATTTTTGAGCAAAACATTTACCAATGACAAAAACTAAAGTTGGGATATTATTTGGAGGTAAATCTGTGGAGCATGATGTTTCCATAATTTCGGCTCAAAATATTGCCAAGTATATTGATACTAAAAAATTTGAAGTTACCCTTTTAGGAATTGATAAAACAGGCGATTGGTTTCTTTGCAATGAAGTTTCAAAAAACATTTCTAACGGAGAGCCTTTACATTTAACACTTAAAGCTAGTGGCCCAAGTTTTAGAACTTCAAATAGGAAGGTTGAGGTAGATGTGGTTTTCCCTGTATTGCATGGCACCGATGGCGAAGACGGGAGCATCCAAGGGCTACTTCAAACGGCTAATATTCCTTACGTGGGCTCCGATATCCTTGGGTCAGCCGTATCAATGGATAAGCTAACCTCTAAAAGGATTTTAGAAAATGCAGGAGTACCTGTTGCTAACTATTTAACCTACACAAAAAAGGAAGTAAAAGATATTGACTACGATTATGTTGTATCAAAACTGGGGTCTCCTTTTATAATAAAACCAGCTAACTTAGGTTCATCGGTTGGTGTTTTTAAAATTTCTAAAGAAGAGGGATTTGAAGAAAAACTAGCAACTCTGTTTGGTTTTGATACCATAGCATTAGTAGAAGAATATATCGAAGGTCGAGAATTAGAATGTGCCATAATAGGAAACGACAACCCAAAAGCATCTCCTCCAGGAGAAATTATATTAAAAGGCGATTACGAATTTTACTCGTTTGAAGCGAAATATGTAGATGGAGATGCTGTTGATTTGGTAATTCCAGCAAAGGTTGGGGCTTCTATTGAGCAAAGAATTAAAGAGCTTTCGCTTCAGTCGTACCAAGCAACATCGTGTAAAGATTTTGCACGAATAGATTTGTTTTTAAGAGAAAATGGAGAAATAATTGTAAACGAGATAAATACTATCCCGGGTTTTACAAATATTAGCATGTATCCAAAGTTAATAGGGTTACTTGGTATTGAATACACCGATTTAATTACACAACTTATTAATATGGCAATACTAAGGCATAAAGAATTAGGCAGGGTAACAACTAGTTTTGAAAGCAACCTTTAAAAGGACTTACCAACGCTGTTAAAAGAGATAAATTAAAACAAAATAGGTTAAATGAATTTTTTAAAAGTCACATCTTGGTGGGCAGTATTAAAGCATATTGGAATAGCATTGAGCGTTGGAATATCCTTAATTTTATTCTTTTTCTATATTTTCCTGCCCTCTACTACCAACCATGGAGAGTCTATAACCGTGCCTAATCTCGAAGGGATGCCTTTAAGCGAATTAGATAAATTTGTGGTGGATAGAGATTTGCGATTTGAAGTGTCGGATTCTTCATATTCAGCAGAATATCCTCCTTATACTGTATTACACCAATTTCCTAAAGCGGACTCCAAAGTTAAAGCAAATCGCAAAATTTTTATTTCATTAAATAGCAAGAACCCTCCAACTACGCAAATGCCAAATTTGGTTGATAAAACTATTCAAAATGCTGGGCTCATCCTTAAAAGCTATGAATTGCAGCGGGGACGTATTACAACAAAACCAGATGCTTTTAGAAATGTGTTAGAGCAAAATTTTAATGAAGAACCTATTGAAGAAGGTGCTTTAATTGCTAAGGGTTCAAAAATAGATTTAGTAATTGGAGATGGGCACGGAATCACTCAATTTGAAATGCCTTCGTTATTGGGTATGCCCCCCGAAGAAGCAGAAATAATAATAAAAGGCAATAGCCTTAATGTAGGCATCGTTTTTAATCAGGGCGAGGATACTCCAGCTAATTTTGTTGTCATTCAACAATCTCCTAAAGTTGGCAGAACGGTTCGAGTTTCCAGTGAAGTAAATATTTGGCTTGGAGATCGTAGCGAACTACCAGACACAACTGTAGTAGAACAGTAATTAGTAATATGAGATTTATTATTATCATTCTTTCTTTTTGGTTCTTAGCATCTGCAAGTGTTGCACAGATTATTGTAAAACCTTTAGATCTGGCTCCGCTTAATAAAGCAAAGACCTCTGCAACCCTACAAAACCATACCATAGAACTACCTTTTTGGGACGATTTTTCTACGAGCATTGGTGCTATAGATACTACTTGGTGGACCGAAGGAAGCCAGCAGCAAGTAATTGTAAAACCAGGCATCGGCATAGACCCTCCCAGTTTAGGAGTTGCCACCTTCGATGGTGTTAACTCATTAGGTCAACCCTATTTACCAGGCCCAACGGATGGCGGAGTTGATAGTTTGGTCTCTCAAAATATAGATCTAACCCAAGTGCCAACCAATTTGAGAAGCACAGTATATCTTAGTTTTTTTTATCAGTTTTATGGCTTAGGAGAATCTCCCGAAGAACAAGACTCACTAATTCTCTATTTTAAAAATATAGATGGGCTGTGGGATAAGATATGGCCAAAACAAGGAGAGAATTATGCTACCGACCCAACCATTTTTACAGAAATTTTTACACAAGTAAATGGAACTCAATACTTTCACTCAGAGTTTCAGTTTATGTTTAAGGCCACAGGTAGGCAAAATGGGTGGCTCGACAATTGGCTTGTTGATTATGTGTATATGGATAAGAGGCGGTTTGCGACTGACAATTCCTATTTAGATCGTGCGTTCACCTCTCCTCCCACAAGTATTTTCAACCAATATACAGCCATACCCTACGATGATTTTGTGGCAGCGGTTAATCAAAATGTACTTTTTAAACCTACCCAAACCAAGCTAAGAAACCTAGAAAGCGACCTGCAGCCAATAGAGTACTCCGTAAATTTATACGATACATTAAACAATGTACTTATTGAGCAAATTACTACAGACCAATCTTTAGTTTTATTTCAAAAAGACTTAGTAAGTGTTTCTAGTAATTCTCTCAACCCTACTTTATTAGATGCTAATGCTGATTCGCTCTTTTTAATGTTAGAATATTCGGTTAACTCTGGTGATAAATATTTAGTTGACTCTATCTATAATAATGGCGTTGATACCGTTTTTTATGATAGTTTACACGTGAAAGAAATAAGTTTAAGAGTAAACGATACGTTAAGAAGTTATTTCAACCTTCATAATTATTATGCTTACGATGATGGCACTGCTGAATACGGAGCCGGCATTAATCAACCACAAGGAAAGCTCGCAGTTCAGTTTAATGTGCTCGAAGGAAAGTACCTCAACCGAATTGATATATATTTCCCTAATGTGCAAGGAAATCAGGCTGGAGTTCCGCTTGAACTTTTTGTATTAAATGATTTTGAGGGCAATGAAAACTCTGTGAGGTTTCAATCAAATATTGCCATTTCGCACTCAGGAATTAATGAATTTATTACATACGAGTTAGCAATTCCTATTTTTGTTACCGATACTTTTTTTATAGGGTTCACCAATTTATCTTCTAATGAAGATTGGCTTTCCGTGGGCCTAGATAAAAACACAGATAGCTCTGATAAAATATTTGTAAATGTAGATGGCAGATGGACTCCTAATAATACCGTGCAAGGAAGCCTTATGATGCGACCTTATTTTACCTCAACTGCACCAATTTTAGGAACCGAAGAAGAAAATCCTATAGATATAAGCATTTTCCCCAACCCAAGTAACGGCAGGCTGCATATAAAAGGTAGTTATACATCTCTGAACTTAATTGATGTTTTGGGGAAACGTGTGCCCTATGAAATGAGAAACAACACAGAATTATATTTTAACGTAAGCTCACCTCAGATGTTAATACTGCTTATTAAAACTGACAAAGGAACCATAAGCAAACGAATTATGGCGAACCCAACTAACCAATAATTATAGGTTTTAAGCTAAAACTAATAACAAATATAATAATAGCAGCCCAACCTAATGCTTTCTGCATTGGTGTAAGTGGCTCATTAATTTCTACCGTTGGGTGTTGAACTCTTATATACCTGCCTACAATTAATATAAACAAAAGCCACCCATTATAACCAGTAGCATTTGGCCACACATAAATCACGCCCATTTGAGTCACGTATATTGCAAGAGCCATCATTAACTGAGTCTGTTTTTTATCAAACACCCGTTGGAGCAAATAGAAGATTATACCAATGTAAAGCAGCAAATCGATTAGCAAATCTGTTATAGGCTTATTAATAATAAAGGGATTTATAAAACCCAAAAATCCAACTCCTAAGCCGGAATAAAAAATGGCTATAATGTAAAAACCTTTAGATATATAAGAATGCAAGCGTGCACCAAACATGCCAAAAATGATATGTCCGCCATCTAACTGCCCAATTGGTAAAAGGTTTAAGGCTGTAAACATTAGTGCCAAAAACCCTGCCATTAATAATGGGTAATGCATTAATTCATGCTCATTGGGCAGCCTATCTAAATCACTTTCAGGCACCCAATTATTTTTCATATAATCGAATAAAACGGAGGAGCCAATTTTAAACCCTAGATCAGCTTTCTGGTTTATAAAAATGGTGTCACGCTCCACTCTAGCAGCATGCAAAGGGGCAATTTTCTCTAACTCAGATTTGAGGTAGAACGTATCTTTGGAGTACACAATATCCTTATAATTATCTCCAAACAATTGGTATTCAGGATGAATCTCAAACACATACTCTTTTGGAGGCAAATGAGTAAATCCATATAAAAGCACTCCAATAGCTACAACAAATCCAGCCAATGGACCTGCCACACCAATATCAAATGTTTGCGAAATAGAAGTTATCCGTTGTCGGATACGAATAAAAGCACCCATAGTGCCAAACGAAAAAGTGCCTAAAAACCCAAGCCAGGCAGGAATATAATAGGGTAACGATACTTTTACTTTATGGTAACGAGCTGTAAGATAATGTCCAAATTCATGTACTGTAAGAATCAGTAGAAATGGTATAGAATATTGCATCCCATCCATAAATGCGCTCCACCCTAATGGATGGGGGACATATAAAAACAACCATCCATGAATCCATTCTGCACCCGACATAGTGGTGGCAATAAATGACAGGACAAATAATCCACCTTGAATAAGTCTTCTTTTTAGCTTCTTATCCATTACCAAATACCGTAAAAAGTTCTTCCTGATTTATTAAGTGCCAAGTGTGCAATCCCAGTTTTTTGGCAGATTCTATATGTTCTAATGTATCATCTATAAATAACGTATTTGCCTTCACCAATCCATTTTTTTCTACTACCATTTCAAAAATCTCAGCATCCGGTTTTCGCATACCTACTTTATGCGAATAATAAACAGTATCAAAATAATTTTGTATCCTTTTCCCAGAAGTTGCTTTACTTACTATTTTATCAAATGCAGCTATATGAATCTCGTTAGTATTACTTAATACAAAGGTTTTTAGCTTAGGTCTCAACCTACCAATCATCTCTAGTCTATCTAATGGCAAATCGAGTAGCATAGCATTCCAAGCATCTTCTAAAACTGAATCTTCCATTTTTATTTTAAAAATATCCTTTAAACCAATTCTAAATTCTTGTGATGAAATTTCCCCCTTTTCGTAGGTTGCAAAAACAGGTGCTCGGCTATGTTTCATTAGCTGCTCTTCAGACAAACCTGTAATTTTCGCAAAAGCTTCAATGGTTCTTAAAGGATCGAGATTGAGAATCACACCCCCTAAGTCAAAAATTATTGTATCAATATTATTTGGTAAAAATTTCACTACATTCTTTCTTT
>CAZZML010000155.1:0-7244 GCA_964654735.1 uncultured Roseivirgaceae bacterium
TTACATCTTTTCCATCCTTGCGCTGCGATTTATAATCCTCATTTACCAAATGGCTAGCTGCCTCAATTTTATCTAGTACTTTTTTTGTTTCTATTTCAGTAGTTCCAACTGGCATATTAACAGTGATTGTAACTGCATCGGTATCGATGTATGGGAAAAAAGTTATTTTAACTTGTCCTCCTATCAACATAGAAATACTTATCATAAGAAGCATAATTGGAATAGCGAAGGCGAGTAGCTTATTATTTAAACTATATTTTAAAAGTGGTGCATATACGTTGGTTCTTAGTTTTTTAATTGAGTTGTCTAATATTGTCTGTACTTTATTTAAGGTGTTTCCCTTTTTAAGGGCTTTTGAATGAGCAATATGTGCTGGCAGAATAAAAAATGCTTCAATTAACGAAACCATTAATGTAGTAATTACCACAAACCCAATTTGTGATACAAATCCACCAATTTGGCCTTCAATAAAAAAGAAAATACTGAAAAACACCATGGTTGTAGTAAGGGCTACAATAATTGGAGGTAGCACCTCCATTACGCCTTCGATTGAGGCCTTTGAGGCAGACATCCCGCCTTCATATTTTTCATAGATATTTTCAGCTATTACAACCCCATCATCTACTAAAATGCCAATAACAAGTATAAGCCCAAAAAGAGAAAATAGATTGATATTAACTCCAAAGTAAGGAGCCAGAATAAACATTCCTAACACACTAATAGGAATACTTAATGCTACCCAAAATGCCAATCTGATATTAAGAAATAGACCTAAAATAATTACGATTAATACCATTCCAATCATTCCATTTGAAACCAGTAGATCTATTCGTTGATCTATTAAAGTGCTGCCATCAATTACTAGTACTGCTTGAATGTTTTTGTGTTGAGTATTAAATTTTTCTAAGTACGTTTTTGTAAGATCACTAGCAGCAGTAATATCTTCGTTTTGGGTAGTATAAACTATAACACTTACTGCTGTATTATTGTTATAATAAGTCCTATTTGGGCTATCAGCCCAATTTCCTGACACGTCAGCAACATCTGTAATTAGTATAGCTCCACCCATAGGTGTTGATTTAACAACAATATTGGCAAGCTCATTGGCGCTAAATTTCTTTTCTTTGGCTTGTACGGTAACTTCTGTGGTATTCACGGTTATTTTCCCTGCCGTTAAATCAATGTTTGCATTGGAAATTGCATTGGCGATATCGTTTAATGATAAATTATATTTGTCTAAATCAGTTTCCCTTACTGCTATTACAATTTCTTCATTTGGAAAACCTGCAAGCTTTATTTCAGCTATTCCTTTGTTTTCAAGCAGATCGTATTCCGCTTTTTCTGCATAGTATTTTAGTGATTTTAAATCGACTTCTCCATAAATAATAAATTCAGCGGCAACGTCTTTCTTTTCCCGTAGGTAAATAATAGGTTCATCTAAATCGGTGGGGAAGGAATTTATTTTATCAATTGCATTTTTTACATCTTGCAGCACAATGTTAATATCGGCTTTAGAGTTTGCTTCTACTGTAATAATGCTACTAGATTCTTGTGATTGAGAAGTGGTTTTTTTTATCCCAGAAACCGATTTTAACTCTTTTTCAATTTTTAATGCAAAAGCTCTTTCCATCTCCATTGCCGAAGTACCTTGCATTTTCCCTTCTATAATAATTGTAGTGCTCTCAAGGTTTGGGAACTGCGATTTTGTTAGCCCAAATAATGCCATTATTCCCAAAATGGAAAGAAAAAGTAAAATAACATCTGCTGCAATAGGATGCTTTATAAAATACTTTATAGCTTCTCTCATTGCTTACTCGTTAATTATTTCTACTGACATTCCCGTATGGATTCCATCAAATTTTGAGGTTAGAAGCTGTGTGCCATCTTTAATGTCTGCTAGTATAACATCATTGTCTACATAGCGCACAACCGTTATAGGCACTTTGACTATTATGTTGTTTTTGACAGCATAAACTGTTTGATCTTTATTTAGGAGCAGCCTTTCAATAACAAAGCAGTTTTTGAGAGGTGCTGCATTTATGGAGGCATTTAAAAACATACCTTGAAAAAGCCCATCCCCTTTTACTGATATATAAATGGTTAATGTTTGAGAGTTTTCATCAATGGTATTTCCAATACGATTTATAATACCTATCCATTTTTTGGTGCTGCTATCAGCCGTAATTTCTACTTTGTTTCCTTTAGTAAGAGGAATTGCATCAGTCACCGAGATAGAAATTTCGAGTTCAAAGCTTTTTGTATCTATAAATGTTCCCAGTTTTTGCCCTGTTCTCACCAAAGCACCCGGATTAATATTGGTTTCGTTTAAAGTTCCGTTAAAGGGGGCATAAACTTTATACTTTGAAAGTGTGAATTCGTTTTTCTTAATTCCCAAATACTGATACCCCACTTTTTTTGCAGCTAAGAAATATTCTTCCTGTTTCGACAATGCTACAGGTAGTTTCTTTATTGGTTGTTTAGCATCAAATTTTTTTACATAGCTATTCCAAGCATCAATATTATTGGGATAATCCGATTCAATATCGGGAAGAATTGAAACAAGTAAACTGAAAAAATCACTCTTGGCATATTCAAGATTTAGGCGCTCTTCTTTATCATCAATAATAAGTAAAGGTTCTCCTTTTTTATAAACAACCCCCGATTTAAAAGGCTTTCGACCACTTACCAAATTACCCGTTACATCAGCGTAAATATCTACGCTTTCTACGGCTTTTAATTTACCCGTAGTTTTTATAGGAAGGTTTATGATAGAGTTATGGACTTTAATAACACTGACTTTCCTTTTTGTCTCTTCTGTAGGAACTATCTCCTCCTTTTTGTCAGAATTGATTAACTTATTGCTGATAATAATCCCAGATATTATAATTAGTATGCCTCCTATAATTGAACCTTTGCGCAAAAGCTTCTCCTTGTTAATCATTGCAAATAATTAGGTTAATTGAGTAGAGTTCTTGAGTCCAAAAACTACTTGCTACGAAGCTAAAGTATAATCGTTAAGACTTTAAAAATGAGTATATTAATAAGGGATATGTGTAGATGAAACAGCTCTGAACAGTGGATTATCTTTGATTTGGCTCCGTATAGATAGATATTGAGCTAATTATTGCATTTAACGATTTCTGCAGTTTAATTTAACTGCTAGAAAAGCTCCCCTGCAAGCTGACTCCTCGTTAAATTGATCCACCGGATCAATTGTTAACACTCAGCCCCCCATAAAAACTTTTAATTGCTCCCGAAATAAATTCGGGACAAGTTTTGCTTGACCCTAACTCACTGGCCGAAAACTTTAATGGAAAAATAAAAGCGTTCAGGGCTACCTTCAGGGGTATTAGAGACCTCTCCTTTTTCCTGTACCGGGTATCGCTAATATTTGCCTAGCCCCACACATATTTTCTTTTGAGCCTTAGTTTCTCAGAGTCCTCTACGAGAGGCGCTGAGAGTGATTAACAACCTAATTGTTGTACCCAAGAAGATTGTGAATGTGGTGGTATAATTTCATTTATTACCATCAACGATTTCGTCATTGCAAGGCGTAGGTCTTGCAATCTCCAACCTCAACCGAGGTTGACTGAGTGTAGTTTACTACTAAAGTTCTGTGGATAAATAACTAAATAGGGCAATGCAATTTCATACTGCGATTTATATGAGATACTTCGGGTAAAACCCTACCATTGACGGAGTAAAAGTCAGCAGGTAGATTATAGGCACATATTAGAGCCAATAGAAAACACACCGATAAACCCTTTATTACAAAAGAGTAGTTGACGATTATCAACCGCTCATAAAATTTTAATTTTTATTTCTATAAATTTTTAATATATTTCTGTTTCATATAAATAAAATACAACTAATCAACCAAGTGAATCAATGAAAAGTAAACTAATTATTGCACTTTGTGCAACTTCTATTTTCTGGGCTTGTACTGAACCAGAGAAGCCTTACCAAACCAAAACTGCTGAAGAAGGAGGTTACAGCTACGAATACGTAGTAGGTGACCCAATGAAAACTAGAATATACACCTTAGACAATGGCCTTAGGGTGTATCTAAGTTATTACGCCAATGCACCACGAGTTCAGGTTTATACACCTGTAAAAGCGGGTGGTAAAAACGACCCTGCCTCTAATACAGGTTTAGCACATTACCTAGAACATATGATGTTTAAAGGGAATGATAAATTTGGCACCCTTGACTACGCTAAAGAAAAGATAATGCTGGACAGCATTGAAGCTATGTTTAATAATTATGCTACCCTAACAGATGATGGGGAACGTAAGGCCTATTACGAGCAAATAGATGCTTATTCAAACGAAGCAGCCAAGCTTGCTATTCCAAATGAATATGACAAGATGATATCGCTTATTGGAGGCAAAGGGCTTAATGCTTATACCACTAATGACCGTACCGTTTACACAGTAGATATTCCATCCAATGAAATAGGTCGATTTTTAGAAATTGAAGGTTCTCGATTCAGAAAAATTGTTAACAGGTTATTTCATACGGAATTAGAAGCGGTTTACGAAGAAAAAAACAGGTCGTTAGATAGTGATGGAAGGAAAGTAGCCGAAGCACTTAACAAAAACTTATATACAAAACATCAATACGGAACTCAAACCGTAATTGGCACTATTAATCATTTAAAAAATCCTTCTATCACTAAAATTAAAGATTATTTCAACACCTACTACCGCCCTAATAATGTGGCTGTTTGTATGAGTGGTGACCTAGATTTTACAGAAACCATAAAACTTATTGACAAAGAATTTGGAAGTTGGGAAGCCAATAATGAGTTACCTACGTGGACTAAAATTGAAGAAGCTCCTTTAACCGAACCAATTACAGCCGAAGTATTTGGCCCAGATGCAGAGTTTTTGCAAATGGGATACCGATTTGATGGAACTGGCTCCGATGAATATATTATGGTTCAGTTAGTTGATATGATCCTTAGCAACTCTAAGGCCGGCCTCATAGATTTAAACTTGAAGCAAAAGCAAACGGTGCTTAATGCGGGTTCTTATGTAAGAAGCATGAACGATTACTCTACGCATACTATTTATGGTAATGCCAAACAAGGGCAAAGCCTGGAAGAAGTTAAAGATTTAATTCTTGAACAAATTGAGTTAATTAAAAAAGGTGAGTTTGATGATTGGCTACTTGATGCCGTAATCACAGATTTTAAAAAATCGCAAATGAGCCAATACGAAAGCAATAGAGCACGAGCCAACTCCATGGTAATGGCATTTACCAACGACATTCCCTGGAATGAGTACATTCAAAGAATTAATAAAATGGAGAAAGTTACCAAAGAACAATTAGTAGCATTTGCTATTAAAAACTATGGAAATAATTATGTAATTGTATATAAGCGAAATGGAGATGACCCCAATAAGCAAAAGGTTGACAAACCAACTATTACCAAAGTACCTCTAAACAGAGATGTAAAATCCGATTTTCAGAAAGCGATTGCTGCTAAAGAAGTAAAAAAACTATCGCCTGTTTTCTTAGATTTTAAAGCTGATATTAACACAGCCAATGTTAATAATGTAGAAGTACTTGCCAAAGTAAATAGCGAAAACGAGCTATTTGAGTTAACCTACTTATTAGATATGGGTAAAAATGCAGATCCTAAATTAGGCATTGCTGTTGAGTACCTAGAGTTTATTGGTAACGACAAATTTAACTCGGAAGAACTACAAAAAGAGCTGTATAAAATAGGCTGTGGGTTCAGTGTTTTTGCTTCTACAGAACGTACCTATGTTACTCTTTCTGGCCTTAACGAAAATATGGAAAAGGCAACTGAATTGTTCGAATCGCTACTGGCAAACCCTGCTCCTGACCAAACCGCATTAGATAACATGATCGATCGTGCACTTAAGTCTCGCTCTAATGCTAAAAAGAGCAAAAGCAACATTTTGTGGAGTGGGTTACGCAATTATGCCAAGTATGGATCTGACAACCCATTTACCAATGTGCTGAGCAACCATGAATTACAACAGCTTAAGGCCGAAGAACTTACGGACATTATTAAAGGGATCACAAAATATCCTCATAGGGTACTTTATTATGGCCCCAGACAAACCAATGAGCTAGAAGTATTTTTAGCCAAGTACCATAAAACACCTACTGAGTTCACTCCAATACCAACCCTTAAAGAGTTTGAGGAACTACCCATAGATAAGCCAATGGTATATTGGGCAGATTACGATATGGTGCAAGCAGAAATAGTATTTCAGTCGAAAAGCGATACATACGATGTTAAATTAACTCCTGCTGCCCGCCTATTTAATCAGTATTTTGGAGGTGGAATGAACAGTATCGTATTCCAAGAAATTAGAGAAGCTCAAGGTTTAGCTTACTCTGTATTCTCAAGATATTCGCAAGGTGGTAAAGCGGACAAATCCGATTATCTATTTGCTTACATAGGCACACAAGCAGATAAACAAGGCGAAGCCATGGATGCAATGATGGAATTATTAAATAATATGCCTGAATCTGAAGGTGCTTTTGAAATTGCCAAAGAAGCTATTCAAAATAAAATCGAAAGCGAACGAATTACCAAATCTGCTGTTATTTGGAATTACATTAATGCCAAGGACAAAGGGGTTGACTACGATGTTCGGCAAGATGTGTACAAGCAAGTTGCCACTATGAGTTTTGACGACCTTAAAGCTTTTCAAGAGAAGTATGTAAAAGACAAAACTTATGTAACGGTATTAGTAGGCTCACGTGATAAAATAAATTTCGAAAAATTAGCCAAATATGGCGAAGTAAAAGAGCTTAGCTTGGATGAATTATTTGGTTATGAAAATAGCATTTATGTAGAGTCGAAGTAAAACCAAAATCTCAAAGAGCCTTACTTGAATTGCAAGTGAGGCTCTTTTATACAGGTAACATTAGTACTGGATAGTTTGCTACAATCAGATAGCTTTGCCGTATGAAATTTGGAATACAACGTATCAAATTACCTAGGTGCTAGCCCCAAGCACGTCATCTATTTCGCAGGCTTCAGCTCGAAGTATTAATATACATCTTCGCTTTGCCTGCGCATATCTAACGCACTTGGGACTTTTTCAGCAGACCCTATCTATTTGAATAACAATAAATTACATTTTAGGGCTAAGTTCTATGTATAACAGCATTTTTTTAGCTCTTAATATTGGCTCTGCTATCGTTTCTCGCTGATAACGCATATTGTCGCTGATTTTTTTCTGCGTAAATCAGCGAT
>CAZZML010000156.1:0-7241 GCA_964654735.1 uncultured Roseivirgaceae bacterium
ATTCGTATAATCACGTAATCGGGAATTCATTATAGAACTGCTTAGCCTTACACTGAAGTCTTTGTTTTTAAAGGCATAATCAATTTCTCCATTATAAGTCAGCTTTGGTTTGAACTCCATTATTCTATCATCAACAGCATTCATCTCCCCCTCAGGGCTCATATTTATATCCATGCCCTGAAACATATTTCTATTACCTGAGGCCGTAATGGTATGTTTACCTCTTATCATAGAACCATACGCACCAAAAACATACGATCTGTTGTTATCAACATACCCATTTATTTTTCCAATGTTTTTATTAGTTGTGTTCTTTTTAGTAATAATGTTAATAACTCCGGCAATGGCGCTTGTACCATAAACAACCGACATTGGACCTTGTATAATTTCAACGTGATCTACATTATCCATATTAATTTGCGATAAATCAATATTTCCATCAACTCTTCCCACAATTGGTACTCCATCTATCAAAAACTTAATGTTTTCGCCACCCATACCTTGCATTTCTATTGTAGTACCAGTAACCGTATTTGTATTAACTCTTAAATTAACCTCCTGGCTTAACGCTTCGGCCAAATTATTTACACCCCTTTGCTGCATTTGTTCGCTCCCAACCACATCAATTTTATAAATTGATTTATCTGCCTTTTGAGGCCCATATTGCCCAGTAACCACCACTGCATCCAACATGTCAAACTGTATTGTCATATCCAGTGTCAGGTGTTCACCTTTGCTTATTCTGCCTTCTATTGTTTCGTAACCAACAAAAGATACTTTAAAATCGGCTACTTGGTCTAAGTTAAATTTAGCTACACCGTTGGCATCAGTAATTTCACCTCTTAGCAAGCTGCCATCAACCTTGTATAAGCCCACATTGGCATAGGGCATTCCTTCCTGGGTGGTAGCATCTACTAGTTTAATACTCGTGTTTTGCCCAAAGGCAACTGTTTGTATAAATAGACAAGTAATAATGAGGTAGCTAAGCTTCATAATAGTATTATTTACAGTTTATCTTCTTGTTTCTGTCATATTATCAACTACCACAATGGTATAATTAGCAATGGTTGCTTTTTCTTCATCCGTCATTTCATCCCACTCCGATTGATCTACTGTTGTAACAGATTTAATGGTTAATCCGGGTTTAATTTTATTAATCCACCAAATTATGCCTCTGTTATAATTAGAATGGTAGGCACCTTCAAAATGAAATAGAAAATCTCCTTCGCTAAAATTATTTAAGCTAAATTGAGCCATGGTTGCATCTTTAGCCGCTTGTGCCGTTTGTATATTTAGCATATTAGGTGGCACATGTTCACCCATTAAATCCGCCATGGTTGCATATACGGTTGAGTCGAAATAAGTTTTTACAGGGCCAATCATAGCAAGTGCTTGCGGACTTAAACTGTCTAACGCATCCATCCCCTTCTTATTTATCATGGCGGCATATCTTCTGGGAATATTAGTGGCAATAAAACGTAATTTGTTTTCTTTGGCAAATTCAACCAAAGGCTTATAATCCGTTTTATAGTTCTTCCACAATTGTGTTATTTCAGGAAGCATTTTTTTCTCAGGGTACAAACCGGCAAGGTATTCATCAAGTACCAATTGATTCCCATTTTCAAACATTTCGGCTCCAAAAAACAGTTTGTCTTTTTTTAGTTCATAAAAGCTCTTGGCCATTTCTATTTGTAACCAATGTGAAATAGGGTTTGTATGGTACTCACCAAAAAACACCATATTGGCATCTGCCAAATCTTCAATCATTTTATCATATTTAGCTATTTTTCCTTTTGAGTTATATAATTGATAAGCTGGCTTGTCTTGTGCTTGACTAACTGTAGCAAAGGCTATTAAAGCCAGTATTGCAAATTGTATTTTTCTCATTTTTTAATTATTATGGTTGTTTTATTTTCTCTAGTCAAATTTAGTCAATTGATGCTTAAATATATAAGTTTAAACACTTACATTTTCCTCGAAAATTCGTGTTAATCTTGATCTATTTGAATAATTAACACTTTAGTACTTCCTCCTCTAACTATATCCACATTAATAGTTTGTCCGGGTCTAATTTTTGTCATTCTTGCCATATACTCATATATGTTATGAACCTCTTTGCCTGCAATACCTACAATTACATCTCCTTTTAGCATTCCTCCTCTGTCAGCAGCCGAATCTTTGGTTACGCCATCTACGCGCAAACCATCCTCCTCCGATTTGCCAAAATTTGGCATTATTCCTAATTTAACTTTTCCTTTTCTAGTGTTTTTAGCTCTCCCTTTTGGGCCTGCTTCCTGAAAAGTTAATACAGCCTCTGCGTTAATCAAATTTTTAGTTAAATCATAGGCATATTCCGTTACTCTTTGCAGGCCTTTAAAATTTATTTTATCCAATACATCACGCGGTGTGTGGTAATCCTCGTGGGCACCTGTATTAAAGAAAAACACCGGAATATCTTCTACATAAAAATTAGCATGATCGGATGGGCCAAAGCCGTTATATTCTACACCCAACACTAAATCTCTTTCTTTGTTTCTTAATATTTTATTTAATAATTGTTCGCCTTCTTTTGAAGTACCCACACCACTTACTGTAATTTCTTTGGTGTCTTTAAGTCTGCCCACCATATCAAGGTTTATCATGGCTACTATCTTATCTTTTGAAATTGCTGGGTTATTAGTAAAATACTTAGAGCCTATAGTTCCAATTTCTTCAGCTCCAAAAGCAATTAAAATTACACTTCGTTTAAGCTTTGCATGCGCCAGTTTATCTGCTATTTCTAATAACCCAGACGTGCCAGAAGCATTATCGTCAGCACCGTAGTGAATTGCATGATTTTCTGGGTCTCTTGAAGAAGCTGTTCCTCCCCAACCTAAATGGTCGTAATGCGCACCAACAACAACATACTGACCTTTTAGGTTTTTATCGGAACCTTCGATTACTCCAATTACATTTCTAGTTTTTGTTTTATGAAAAACAATCTTTGAAGTAGCTTCAACTCTAGCCTTTGTAACAAAAGAATTGGCTTTCATTTTTGAAACTAAGCTATCTTCTAAGGACTTAACTGTTAAATTATTTTCAGCTAATATTTTGTTAGCAAAGGCTCGTGTAATGTTTATTGCAGGAATTCCCAGGTTTGATTCAGTTTGATCAATTTCTAATTCCAATAAATTATCTTTTCTTGAAACTTTTGTGCCAGCAACAAATAATACGCCTGCAGCTCCTTTTTCTTTGGCAGTAACCACTTTTGATTTTTCTCCTGAATAAGGGATGAATAAACTATTGGGGTTTCTAATTTCTGGATCATTTCGTAATACTAATACCCATTTCCCTTTTACATCTACATTCGCATAATCGTTCCATTGCAGGCTATCTAAATCAATATCAAAGCCATAACCTACAAAGGCAACTTCGGCATTTAATGAGCCATCAGCTGAATAACTAAATGGAACAAAATCTTTATTTAGTTCTGCTACTTCGGTACCTACTTTTAATATGTTTTCATTTGCAGGAGCTTCGGTACCTGTAACAACTTCAAAATATTGATAATAGCCATCTTCTCCAGCAGGATCAATATTATATTGTTTGAATTTATCAGCCACATAATTACCTGCAGCTTTACCGCCTTCGCTTCCTGGCAACCTGCCTTGTAATTCATCGGAGGCTAAGTATGTTAAAGACTCTCTTAAGTCTGCAACGGTTATTTCCGGATTCGATTTTTGCTTAAAAGCACCTATGGTAATTGCAGAGGCAATAACAAGACTAGCAATGATTGAATTTCTAAAAATGTTTTCCATTTTCTATCGCTTAAAAATTGAATTATTCCTTTGATCCTAAGTTTAAAGAAGACACATCCATTACATATAATTTCAATGAACGGTCTCCTTTTTCATTTCCTCTACTTGATGAAAAGGCAATAGATTTTCCGTCAGGAGAAAATGCAGGGAAGCCATCGAAAGCAGTATTGTTTGTTAACCGTTGCTCTTTACCAGTTTTTAAGTTACGCAACATAATTTCATAATTATGAGGAGGAAAAACAGTTACATACGCAAAGTGCTCTCCGTCAGGAGAAGGGAATGGAGCCCAATGTGTTCCACTTTTATGCGAAATTTGTTTCATATCACTCCCATCTACATTAACAGTAAACAAGTGCATATCTTTTTTATCTAGTCCCTCTTCGGATTTTTTCCAAGCTCTTAATAAGATAGTCTTATTGTCTTCCATAATAAAAGCTCCACCTTCTTGCCAATCTGGTGTAAAGCTGATTTGCTTTTGATCGCTTCCATCAGGGTTCATTGTCCATAAATCAATCATCCCATCCGTTTGGCGACTGAATAAAATAATTTTCCCATTTGGACTAATTCCTACTTCGGCATCATACTGTTTGTTATTTGTTAAACGCACAATGTTGCCTCCATCTAAATCGCTCATATATAATTCAGCTCCTTGAGGATAATCTTGTGGATCAGAATAATTCCCTCTATGCATATCTAAATTATCCTTGGTAGAAGTCCATATCAAATGTTCTCCATCAGGTGTAAAATGAGAGCATGCATCATCTCCAACTGCATTAATTTTCTTTAAATCAGTTCCATCAATATTTACGGTATATACTTGGTGAGTTGTATCGGTGTCCATTTTACCATTGAATATAATGGTCTTTCCATCTGGCGAAAAATAGGCTTCAGCACCATTGGTTACATTAGGGATTTTAGTAATTGGCAATTCTGAAATTTCTTCAGTAATTACTGCTGATACCTCTTCTGTTACTGTTTCCTCTTCACTTTGGCTTTCCCCACAGGAAACTAAAGCCGCAAATATGCCAAGGGCTATTGAATATTTGAATAAATTGTTCATATGTTAATTTTTTAAATTTTTTTAATGAGAGGGTCTCTTCGATTGATAAAGTGCTTTACGTGGGACTATTTTAGACGAAATCTCCCCTTCGTTGATTCTTACATTTAATGGAGAATCTAAAGCTGGCAATGACCCCTTTAATACATTTTTTGCTTCATCTCCTTCAAACCCTAAATACCCATACTTTCCGTAATGAGGCAATTTCCTTGTTAATGACTTGATGGCTGCATCGGTTTGAGCCCCAACAAAACCAACGCTTTGTGCAAGGTTTTTAGGGTTTGGAATGGCATATACCAAAGCTCCTTCAGAAGCCAACCTTTTAATTTGAGAATTTGTTTTAGCGTTAAATGCAGAACTGTATGAAGTTTGCAAATCATTTGTGTTGAACTTGTTTTCAAAGCCTAATACCCATACTGAGTTATCCGCAGGAATAGCATCGATGTCTGAATCTAACAATATTACAGCCGTTTTGCCTTGTGCTTTCTGGGTTGCTTTCCACGTGTTTGCTAATTCTTTATAAGCTTCCTTGCGCTCTCCACTTGCAGGTATAATAAGGGTAGATTCAGTTGAGCCATATACTTGCGATAACGAAGCCGGTACTTCCTTACGATCTAACCTTCTCATAATATTAAACTGGGGATCAACTTCAATTTTTAAAGGTTTTTGATTGAAGTTAAAACTGTAATTCTGAGCTTTTGTGTTCATAGATACTGTTTTCCAAATAACTTCGGAACTTCCCTCTACATAAAATGCGATTGGTACATTTAAATTAAAAACATCTTCATTCTGAGTTTGAGTTAAAGTAAAACTCACTTTATTGTTGCTCTCACTTATATTGGAAAGCACTAAGTTAGGAGCTCCCGTTCTATCAATCCATTGAGCGAAATAGGCTTTTAGGTCTTTGCCTGAAACCTCTTCAAAACTTTTTCTAATATCAGAGAATGAAGCTTTTGTAAATTCATTGTCTTTATAAAATTTTTGATAAGCTTTTACAAACACCTCATCGCCCAAATCATTACGAAGCATATTATTGGCCATTAATACCTTACCATAACCAATGGCTTCTTCTGCCGAATTATTTCGGTTCAAAAACTTGTTGATTGGTATATCATTTTCTTCATTTACATAATCTGTAAATTTTTGAAGGGTGTTTCTGCGGTAGGTGGCACCAGCACCTCGTTGCTCTTGCATTAAATGGTCAGCCATATAGGCGGTGATACCTTCGCACCAATTTCCGCCTGAGTAATCTACAAAAACTCCATTTCCCCAATAATTATGAAGTAGTTCGTGCGGGTATGAAGAATACAGAATCCAAGGAAATCGAATGATTTTCTCTCCAAGTAATGTGAAAGAAGGCATTCCATAGCCTGTTTCCCAAAAATTCTCAACCAATGCAAACTTGGTATATGGGTATTTACCAATTAAGGTTTCGTACATACTTAGGTAACCACTAGTTGTATTTAAGTATCTATCGGCTAGTTCCTGATCGGGTGTTCTTAAAAAAGCCTGCACTTCAACATCGCCTAACATTTTAGAATACTCTGTCCACTTTGCACCAATCAAATAAATTTCATCCATTGGCTCTGGAGAATGGTATGTGATGCTTTTAGTATCGCCTTCAGTTTCGTTTTTTGTCCGCTTCCCTTGAGAAACAATAGACCAATTTTTATTAATTATTACATTTAAATCGAAGCTGGAAAGCATATCGTTACCAAATTTTGGCAACCAATATGTAGCTCCTGCTAAGTAAATGCCATTATCAGTTATGGTTCCCTTGGTTTCACTAAACCCTCTAGCGTATTCTGTTGCCGACTGTTCAATTTTATCTTTAATTACACCATTATATATAATGGTAAATGAGTTTTTAAAAGATTTGTTAAGCGTAAGCTTATATTTTTTTACATAGCCAGTGGCATCCTCATTATTCTCAACCTCAATTAGCTTTCCTCCTTTTATTGGCTCAATAGCTAGGCTGCTATTTAAATATAAAAAGGTGCTGTGGTTGGCATCCAATAATCCTTCAGGTAGATTAATGGCATTTTCAATGCTAATAGTTGATTCAGCTACATCAATTTTTACATGTATGTTTTGGTAAGCGTTTTGTGCTGAAACATACTGGAAAATTGATGTAAAAAAGAGCAATACCAGTGTTTTACGATTATTCATTTTGTCTATAATATTAAAATAGTTCTAATTTATATAGAGCAAACCTATATAATATATTGCCAATAAACAACGAAAGATTATTGTTTATCGATATTGATTCATTGCAAAACGGTCTGGTGATGCAGTTTAATAGATTTGTGAAATCTTTAAATTATGCTTAACAACGTAATTGCGAAGAGAAATAAGCAACATACATTGTTGTAAGATGTATTTTTGGA
>CAZZML010000157.1:0-7189 GCA_964654735.1 uncultured Roseivirgaceae bacterium
GGCAGACACTTAAAATGCTCATAACAAATATTCATGAATTAATCAGGCTAAGAACAATAATTTAGACAAGTTAGGCTTACTACTAGTGTTAAATCGTATATGTAGTTATTAACTTACAACTTCTAAGCAGAATTATGGAAGAAGCATTAAAAAGATTACTTAAAGTAAAAGCCATTTTACTGTTCATTGCGCTTACTTCTGTGGCCATACTTATTTTATGGATTAGAATTCAGCTAGTTGAAAACGACACCATAGCTTATCAAATTTTACAAGAACAAGGCAGGTTCGGCTTATTTAGCTTTTTAAACTCTCTCAAATTTATGTCCATCCCTTTTGGATATGCATTTAAGCTTACAGTTATTGCTTTTATACTTTGGACAGGCGCATTTTTATACGGCTATAAGATAAGTTTTGAACAAATGTGGAAAATAGCCATCATTGGAGAGTTTGTATTTCTGTTGGCTGAATTTACAAAAATAATTTGGCTAATAGCCGTACCTTACGATATTACTATTTGGGATATAAAAGCATTTTACCCTCTTTCGTTAATGAGCCTATTTGACATAAATTCGATTCCTGAAAATTGGGTTTACCCTCTGCAATCTATTAACCTTTTCGAGCCTCTCAATTGGCTGGCACTTGTATATGGAATTCACTACACCGCAAATAAAAAAATAGACTATGCTTATGCTATTGTGTTTACCACTTATGTTCCAGCTTTTTTAATTTGGTTGTTGTACTATACGGTAGTCTATAAATAATTACCGGTTAAATTTTGTTAAATCCTGATGATTTAGCGTGAGGTTACACTGCTTTTTAATAATTTCGCCCTTGTGCTTAAGTACGAACTAAGCAAAACCGAATAAAACTAACTCCATGAACTATAATAAAATTAATAACATCACTGGTTGGATCGTTTTTATTATTGCCGCTGCTACCTATACACTTACTGTTGAACCTACCGCAGGGTTTTGGGATGTAGGCGAATTTATTGCGGTTTCTTACAAATTGATGGTACCGCACCCTCCAGGGGCTCCTCTCTTTCTGCTAATGGGTAGAATGGTTTCCTTTTTAGCCATGGGCGATACACAAATGGTTGCTTTTTGGATTAATATGCTAAGTGCCATGGCAGCAGCATTTGGTATTTTATTTATGTTCTGGAGTATAACACTCATCGGTCAAAAAATATTAAAGGTAAAAGAAGCTGATATTGATACAGCCCAAATGTTTAAGCTAATGGGTGCAGGAGTAGTAGGTGCTTTGGCATATACATTTTCTGATACGTACTGGTTTTCAGCAGTAGAAGGCGAAGTGTATGCTATGTCCTCTTTTTTAACAGCCTTTGTGGTTTGGGCTATGCTTAAGTGGGAACATATCGATGACCAAAGCAGAGCTAACCGATGGATTATTTTAATAGCCTATATCTTCGGGTTATCCATAGGGGTTCACTTATTAAACTTGGTAACAATACCTGTATTGGGGTTAATCTATTACTTTAAAAAATATGATACGGTTACACAAAAAGGGCTAATTTATACCATCGCCATTAGTGGAGCTATTATCATTCTTATTAATAATATTATCATACCTGGTTTACCTTCTTTTGCAGGTTCCTTAGAAGTGTTTTTGGTTAATTCCATTGGCTTGCCCTTTGGTTCAGGGATTATACTTGTGATTTTGGGTGTAGTTGGAGGCTTAGCGTACGGAATTTACTACTCTAATAAAAATAAAAAGGAAATTCTAAATGTAGCTTTAATCAGTTTGGCGTTTGTATTAATCGGTTACTCATCTTACACCATGGTGGTTATTCGTTCGGCTTACAACCCTCCTATTGACGAAAATAACCCGGAAGATATTATGAGTGTGGTGTCCTACTTAAAGCGAGAACAATACGGCACAAGACCTCTTTTATACGGGAGATATTATAATGCTGAACTCATAGAAAATAAAAAAGGGGCAGCAGTCTATACTAAAGGAGAAGACAACTATGAAATTGCCGATTATAAGGTTGAACAAGTATTTGACCCTCAGGCCACTACTATTTTGCCTCGGATTTGGTCAAGTTCCCATGCTAAATCTTATGAAGAAAAATTAGGCTTAAGGCCAGGCGAAAAACCTAGTTTTGGAGATAATATTTGGTTTATGCTCAGTCATCAAATGGGGCATATGTATTGGCGTTATTTTATGTGGAATTTTTCTGGAAGAGCTAGCGACATTCAAGATGCTCCTTCTTTAAGTTTAGTCGATGCCTTCAAAGATGTGCCTGAAAGCATTAAAGCAAATAGAGGAAGAAATAACTATTTAATGCTTCCTTTATTACTGGGTATCATAGGGCTTTTCTACACTTATATAAAGGCTCCTAGGCAGTTTTTTATATTGCTCACGTTATTTTTCTTAACAGGTTTAGCTCTAATCCTTTACCTAAACTCGCCAGCTAGTGAGCCACGAGAAAGAGACTATATTTACGTGGGTTCGTTCTATGCCTTTTCCTTTTTTATAGGCTTTGGCGTTCTTGGTATTGCTTCCTTATTAAGTAAGATGCTAAGTAATAAAAATTCGGCCATCATTGCAGGAGCAATTTCTCTTAGTGTACCAGTTTTAATGGCCACACAAAACTGGGACGATCACGACCGATCGAATCGTTATTTTTCAGTTGATTCGGCCAAAAACTTCTTAGCCTCCTGTGCGCCCAACGCCATACTATTTACCGGTGGCGATAATGACACTTTCCCTCTTTGGTATGTGCAAGAAGTAGAAGGGTTTAGAACAGATGTGCGCGTGGTAGTGCTTAGTTATTTCAACACAGATTGGTATATCGACCAAATGACAAGACCAGCTTATGAATCTGCAGCATTCCCATTTTCTTTAACCAAAGAAAATTACAGGCAAGGAGGAGCCAATGATATGGTGGCTTACGACCCTAATTCCGGTTACGAAGGCGCAATTAACTTAAAACAGTATTTAAAACTGATAAAAGGGGGCGACAAAAGGCTACAGTTTCCAACTCAGTTTGGCGTAACCAGTATGATACCAAGCAAAGAAGTATTCCTTGATGTCGATACTTCTGCGGTTTTGGCCTCTGGCATTCTTCCAAAAGGAAAGGAGAACTTAGTAGTTTCGAGAATACACCTTAAAATGAAAGGTAGCTATCTAGAGAAAAAAGACCTTATGATTTGGGACATTATAGCTACAAATAACTGGGAAAGGCCTATTTATTTTAATAATACATCAAAACAAGGCATTCGGTTTAATGTGGATAAGTATTTAGTACAAGAAGGAAACGCATTTCGTTTGCTACCTGTTACAGACCTTAATAACCCGGGGATGTTAATAGATACTGACATTATGTACGACAATTTAATGAACAACTTCTATTACCGTGAATTAAACAACCCTAAGGTTTATTATAATGAAGATTACCGCAAGTTTGTTTTGAACCACCGAGTTAATTTTAATGCATTAGTAGTAGCCTTATTAAGAGAAGGTAAAGAGGAAAAGGCTCGAGAGGTTGTACTTAAGGGGTTAGAATTAATGCCTGATGCTTCGCTCCCATTCGATTATACTACCGCTACCACTATTGAATATTTGTTTTTATTAGGTGAAAAAGAAAAGGCACTTGAATTGGCTACAATTTTAGGAAATAGAGCCGATGAGAAATTGGGTTATTACATAGAAAATAATAATAGTTTGGGCTATGAACTACAATCTAATTTAGTGATTTTAAGAGAACTTGCCCAAACCTTGAATAGATATGGCGAATTAGAGTTAGCTGAGAAATTTGCAGAAGCATTAGATAGCCACTATCAGGCAATACAGATGTAAATGTAGTTCTTAATTTTATTTTGTTACTACAGCAAATAAATCCAGGCTCGTATCAGGCTCATTACTTAATACATAATCAGAGTGATGAATAGTGGCTACCAATGAATCATTGGTGGCCTGAAGCTTATTTCTATTTCTTCTATTTAAAATTTCGTAAGGAATTTTTAAAACAGCAGCAGGTAAATGATATTGAAGGTTAAACACATCAAACCTCATAATTTTATTTACTGAAGCCCGATTCTGTTCATGATATTCCATTACCTTTTCATTCCCGCCAATGCCTTTCATTTCAACTTGCGAAAAATACTTTTTGCATAAATCAGTTAGCTCCTGAGCTGTATATTCCCTGATATGCCAAGGGTTTCGACTCAAAGTCATTTTTATATTAGGTGTAGAAATATAGGCTTTCCCTCCCGGTTTCAAAATTCGATTAATCTCCTTTAAATAGGTAGTATCATCCTTTATATGCTCTATTACCTGAAAGCTCACCACGGTGTCAAAGGAGTTATCTTCAAAAGGCAATGGAGGAATATTGGCTTGAATAAAACTACCTTCAGGATGTTTGGAAGAAAGGCTTTCTACTACTACTTCAATTTTATCTACCGCAGTATAGGATTCTGCTTTAGGAGCCAAAAGCTCCACTCCTCTTCCTTCTCCACAGCCAATTTCAAGCAAATCGCCTGCCACCAGCTCCTCTGCTACATAATATGCTTTTAATAATCGCTGATGAATTGGGTTATCTGATGTGAGTTCATCGGAGGCTATTTCAGTAGTATAAACACTCATATTCTAAATTTGAAATGACCCATAATAGGGCATAATTATTGCAAAATAACTATTTTTATCATTGAGGTTTTTATGATACTACCTTAAATCCGCAAGGAACTTTGTGATGAAAGCCATAAGATGTTGTTAGTCAGGTGCTCGCACAGATATTTGGAACGGAATCAATGTAGCATATTGGTGAGTACCAACTATTGAGCAAGTGACTGAATGACATCATATTATGGCTTGTAATAGATTTTCCTTGCGAATTTAAGGTACTAACTAAAAAGATTGGAGAATTTTAAAATAATGGATAAGATTTTTAAATTATGTGCATCATCCTTGCTTTTATCGTTGTTAATTTTAAGCTGTAGCGAAGTTGCACGAGCCCAAATCATACCTTCATCAGCAGATTTAAGTTATTTATTAGACGCCAATGCACCCATACATTTAACACATAAGGTTGTTACTAAGGCTGATAAAAAATGGATTATTTTAGAAATTGAAGGTAGGAATAATACCAATTTAGACTCATTGGTATATGGGTTTGCGTTTACTAATAACCTTAACACACCCATCAAATCATTTTCTCAAGTTATTCTTAGTTCGTTTGAATTAACAAAATTACCAGCTAAACGCTTATATGCTTTTGAAGCAACCGGTGAAAAATTTAATTTTTTAATCCTACGCCTTGGAGAAAATAATAACTACTACACTTATATCATAAACCTGAATGCATTCTCAAGCTTTTTTATAAGTGAAAAAAAATTAACCATTCCTATTATTCAGCCATACGTTGCCATTTCAACTAACTTAAAAATTACCAGGCTTGCCGGAGAGAATACAAATTTTGTTGTTGAATTTTATACTACAAAATTTTCAGCATCACTACCTCCTATGGCCAATTTAAAAAATGGTAGTTCTTTTGGTCAGGCCGATACTATATTTACCTTATCGAGTCAGGGAATTTTGCCAGCCAGCGAAGAAGGTGTGTACTCCATTTTCGAAGAAAATAATGAAAAGGCAGTATCCTTCTTTCGAGTTACCCCAAAAAAATATCCTCAATTATCAAGCATTGAAGAGATAATTGATGCCAGCATCTTTCTTTTTACAAAAAAGGAGAAAGATAAAATAATGAATGCAGATAACCCTAAAAAAGAATACGATGCGTTTTGGTTAAAAAACACGAACTCTTCTGAACGAGCAGGAAAAATGATATCGGTCTATTTTAAAAGAGTAAAAGAGAGCAACCAGTTATTTTCTACTTTTAAAGAAGGGTGGAAAACCGACATGGGTATGATATACATTATCTTTGGCTCTCCAGACAAAGTGTTTAGATCGGATAATAGTGTAGAATGGATTTATAAAAAAACCTACGAATTATCCACCTTGGTTTTTAAATTTAGCTTAAAAAGCGAAAATCTTGACACTGAGCACTTTGAATTGGAACGAAATATTAAATACCAAAATAATTGGTTTAGAGCAATAGATTTATGGAGAAAAGGGAGAAAAAACCTGTAAATAAAGATATGATTTTTGGCCTGAGGCCAATTCAGGAAGCTATAAAGTCTGGCAAAACATTTGATAAACTTTTTGTGCAAAAAGACCTTACGGGGGATTTACTAAAAGAACTAATTACTGAGCTTAAAGACAATCGTATAATTTTTACTAAGGTTCCATTTGAAAAGCTAAACAGGCTTACAAAAAAAAATCACCAAGGAGTTGTGGGTTTTATTTCCCCCATAGAATTTGCCTCTATAGATAATATTATTGACCGCTGCTTTGCCACAGGCAAAAACCCGTTAATTCTCGTACTAGACCGCATTACTGATGTACGTAATTTTGGAGCCATTGTGCGAACGGCAGAGTGCGCAGGAGTAGATACTGTTGTTGTTCCAGCTCATGGTGCTGCTCAAATTTCAAGCGATGCCATGAAAACCTCCGCAGGCGGATTAAACCATATGCCTATTTGCAGGGCTTTCAATTTGCCTCAAACCTTGCAAGCCATTCAGCAAAGTGGTATAAACTTAGTGGCCTGTACCGAAAAAACTGACAAATCCATTTATAAAGCTGAGCTTACAGCCCCATTAGCAATTATTATAGGCTCGGAAGAAGATGGTATTTCGAAAGAAATTATGCAAATGGTAGATCAAAAAGCTAAAATTCCCATTAATGGCAGAATTGAGTCGCTTAATGTTTCTACTTCGGCCGGTATTATTATTTATGAGGCCTTGAGGCAGCGGATGGGGTAAAATTTGTTAAGGTTCAAAAAAAATACGAGGGGGAGAAGGTTTTAAATCAACAAAAAACCCCGTCCCGATTAATATCGAGGATAAGGCTTAAAGTACACAGAACCCGACAAATTTCGAACTTTTTAATGAAAGATTCCAACTTGATTATTCAGCATTCAAAGCTTGTGGGAGTAACTCTGTAACAGAGATAAAATCAATTCATGCTCTTCGCAGCTAAAAGGATTAATGCTCTCAATTTGTGCGAATGTGATAAAATATTTATCACGATGATCAGCGAAATAAAAGCCTCTAACTCTAGTAATACCTTAAATCCGCAAGGAAAATCTATTACAAGCCATAATATGATGTCA
>CAZZML010000158.1:0-3107 GCA_964654735.1 uncultured Roseivirgaceae bacterium
AAAAGAGGGGTGTTTTTAGAAAATGATAAAAATCGCTTTAAATTCATCATAAACCACCTTTTTTAGGTCAAATTTTAATTACTCGGATGATAGTATTACAAATACTTGAAAATAATATAGATCAGGTTGAGTCCATTCACCAAACCAATAAATCTTTTATGATAGAAATAAATAAAACAGGGATTTGGATTATTACCAAGTAGCTCTAATGTTTTCGCTTTTATCATTACAAAAGTTGGTTTCAAAGACTTACAGGTGAGCCTTTCTAAATTACTATCAAGGTTTGAAAATTTGATAGTGCTCATTTAACGTCATTGCGAATCCAACCCTTCATTTCAAGTTTATAAGGTTTGATTAATTGGATGAAGCAATCTGTTCTCTAAGTGAAAGGATTGCTTCCCCGAGAAAACGGGGCAGGCTGTGCCTCGCAAATGACGTGTCTTAATATTTTCTCTTATACTATTGCCTCGTAAATATTCCCGTTCTACATTTGCCTTCTCGTGCATAACAGACAAGCTATATCTACCATGATGATTGCCACCCTAGGCAGGATGATGTCTATTATTACAATGCTTAGAGGTATTACCCTTTGGGGTTAATATCGCTTACCTCCGCTCGGAGTTGGTAAAACTCCAATTTCAATATCAAATTAATTTCTTCTTAAATAAAAAATGCAAATTTTAAAATTTGGAGGCTCTTCAGTAGCCAACGCTCATAATATAAAACTGGTTAAAGACATTATAAAGTCAAAATCGCAGGATAAACCTTTGATAGTTGTGGTTTCTGCTTTTAGTCAAGTAACAAACCAATTAGAAAAAGTTGCCACAGAAGCAACGAACACCAATAAACCCTATTTACAAGGAGTTAACGCCATTGACAAACAACACAAGGAAGTTATTTCAGCCCTTTTTGAAGATGGAAATGCTGATGAATTAATAACACAAGTTGATGGATTAATTGACAAGCTCAAAGAAGTTTGTCAAGGGGTTTCTTTAGTTGATGAGTTAACCAAACGTACATATAGTCAAATAGTGAGTTTTGGAGAGCGCCTTTCTTCACTCATTATTGCAGAATATGTAAAGATCGATCTTAAAGAAACAACACTTCTCGACCCACGTGCCTTTGTATTTACTCAAAACGGAACTTCTTCTGTTGATTTTAATAAAACAGACAAGGCGATTAAGGGTGAGTTAGAAAATTGCAAAGGGGTACACATTTGCCCCGGGTTTATTGCTTCTTCTAAAGCCGGCCACTTGTCAACACTAGGCAGGGGAGGCTCTGATTATACCGCTGCCATTATTGCTGGTGCTTTGGAAGCATCAATACTTGAAATTTGGACAGATGTAAGTGGAATGATGACGGCTGACCCTCGAATTGTGAAACGGGCTCATGTTATTAATAAAATTTCTTATGAGGAAGCAATGGAGCTTTCACATTTTGGTGCTAAGGTTATTTATCCGCCTTCTATAATGCCAGTGCTGAAGAAAAAAATTCCGATTCAAATAAAAAACACCTTTGACCCGGCACATCCTGGCACATTAATTTCTGAAGATTCCAACGGATCCTCTACCATTATTAAAGGCCTCACAAGCATTAAAAACATTGCGTTGGTTTCCTTAAGAGGCCCTGGTATGGTAGGAATCCCTAATTTCTCTCACCGATTATTTAGGGCATTATCAAGTGCCGAAGTAAATGTTATTTTGATTACCCAGGCATCCTCTGAACACTCAATCTCAGTAGGAATTCTACCCGAACATGTTGAGCTTGCTCAAGAAGCGGTAGAAAATGAGTTTGAACTTGAAATTGCCATTGGCAAGGTGGAGCCCCTTAAGGTTAAAACAGGGCTTTCAATCATTGCAATTGTGGGCAATAAAATGCAAAACCAAATTGGTGTAAGTGGTAAATTATTTAGTGTGTTAGGTCATAATGGTGTAAATGTTGTAGCTATTGCACAAGGTTCATCCGAACGAAACATCTCTGCAGTAATTGACACCAAGGATTTGAAAAAAGCACTTAATAGTTTGCACGAAGCTTTCTTTTTATCGGATGCCAAATCTTTAAATGTGTTTATTGTAGGTGTAGGAAATGTAGGAGCTACCTTACTAACACAGATAAGGTCTCAACAATCTTATTTATACACTAAACATCAACTAGATTTAAAAGTAGTTGGCTTAGCCAATAGCCGCACCATGTGCTTTGATACAGATGGAATTTCATTAGAAAATTGGAAAGATTCCTTGGCCATAGGCGAACCTATGCAAATTGATTCTTTTATATCAAAAATGAGTGAGTTTAATTTAAGAAACTCAGTGTTTGTTGATAATACAGCTTCGGAAGATATTGCCTCTAGTTATGCCCGTATTCTATCGGAGAGTATATCAATTGTAACTCCAAACAAAGTGGCTTGCTCTTCTAGCTACGAACACTATAGTGAACTTAAAGAGTTAGAACAAAAATTTAGAACCAAATTTTTGTTCGAAACCAATGTGGGAGCAGGTTTGCCTGTCATCTCTACTTTAAACGATATGGTAAAAAGCGGAGATGAGATTTTAGATGTACAAGGCGTACTTTCAGGTAGCCTTAATTTTATCTTTAATACCTATGACGGAACCCGAAGCTTCGCCTCTGTGGTGCGGCAAGCGCAAGAAGAAGGCTATACCGAGCCCGACCCAAGACTTGATATTAGTGGTAAAGATGTAATGCGGAAACTACTCATTCTCGCTCGGGAAGCAGGAAATGAGCTGGAAGAAGAAGAAATTAAAACAACTCCCTGCGTACCTGAATATTGCATGGATTTTGAAGGGGAGGCCTTTTTTGATGCCTTAGAAAAAGAAGAAGACTTCTTTAAAAACCAGTATGAATCTGCACATAAGAATGGCAAAAAAATAAAATATGTTGCAAAATTTAATTCAGAGGAGGCAAGTACGCAGCCAATGGAAGTAGCTTCTGATCATCCCTTTTATCATTTAGATGGGAAAGATAATATTGTGTCGTTTAAAAGCAGGCGCTATTTTACGCAACCCTTAGTAATTAAAGGAGCTGGAGCTGGAGCCGAAGTAACCGCAAGTGGTATTTTTGCCGATATAATTAAGGCTGCTAATACCTAA
>CAZZML010000158.1:3207-7168 GCA_964654735.1 uncultured Roseivirgaceae bacterium
CGAAGTAACCGCAAGTGGTATTTTTGCCGATATAATTAAGGCTGCTAATACCTAAATTTTGAATGTTATTAAGAAGGAAATTTTATAGGAGACTTTGCAGAAAGTGCTTGTTTGAATTGCTAAATGAAATGCCAGAATCACAAAAGATTCCTTTTCTATTCCGAGGTACGAGGCCGTGCCTGCCGGACAGGCAGGAATCTTATAAGATAAGAAAGTTAATTTCAAGAAGCAGAAGATTCCTCGTACCTCGGAATAAAAAAATAAAATTTTCAGCAATCTGTTAATCAGAATAGAGAATACCATACCTGCCAGGCATTGACGATACAATTGAATTAAAGAATGGAAATAACTAATGAACAATAAAATAAAAGTTTTTGCTCCTGCTTCCATAGCCAATGTGTCTTGCGGGTTCGATATTTTCGGATTTGCCATGCCAGAGCTAGGCGACTTTGTAGAAGTATGGTTTAACGATGCTGGCAAACTAATCATAGAATCTATTTCAGGAGCCGATGGTTTATCCACAGAGCCTGAATTAAACGTAACCACCGTAGCAGCACAGGCCATATTAGATGCTGTTGGAGACAAAAGAGGTGTTTCTTTTAACATTCAAAAAACAGTAAAGCCAGGAAGCGGATTAGGGTCGTCCTCTTCTGCAGCAGTAGCAGGGGCTTTTGCCATTAATGAACTACTGGGCAATCCGTTCACTCGAAGAGAACTGTTGCCCTTTGCAGGAGTTGGTGAGAAGCTAGCTTCTAACCAATTACATTTCGATAATGTAGCCCCCTCCCTCTTAGGTGGATTTTCTGTGGTTAGGAGTAATGAAGAAATGGATGTGCTTTCCATTTCCTACCCAGAAGATTTATGGGTGGTAGCAGCTCATTCGCAAGTAGAAATTAAGACTAAACAAGCCAAGAAAATGCTTGGCCAAACCATGAGTATTTCTAATGCAGTTATTCAATTTGGTAATGTTGCAGGACTCGTACTTGCCTTAACATCTAATGATTATGATCTACTTGGTCGATCAATGGTGGATATGTTAGCTGAGCCGAAACGTTCGAAGCTTATTCCGCATTATAAAGAAGCCAAAGAAGCAACCTTAGCTGCCGGAGCCATTGGCACCAACATTGCAGGGTCTGGGCCTACCATTTTTAGTTTTTGCCAAGGCGAAGAGTCAGCCAAAAAGGTATTGAAAGCTTATCAAAAAGTGTATGCTTCTTCAGGCCTAGAAGTTAATTACTACCAATCTCAAATCAATCCTGAAGGAGCAATACGCATAAAATAATGAACTATTTCAGTACCAATAACCCCTCTCAAAAAGTAAGCTTTCAAGAAGCCGTTCGTAAAGGGCTTCCCGATGATAATGGCCTCTTTTTACCAGAATCAATTCCTGTATTTCCTCCTTCTTTTTTTAAAGAACTACCCAAGCTAAGCCTCCAAGAAATTGGTTTTGAAGTAGCCAGGCTATTTGTAGGAAATGAAATACCTGAAGATAATTTAAAAACACTTGTTTATGAAGTGCTCTCATTCGATACGCCCATTATTAAAGTAGAAGAAGATGTTTATTCGTTAGAGCTTTACCATGGACCAACATTAGCTTTTAAAGATGTGGGCGCTCGTTTTATGGCGAGGTGCCTAAGCTATTTTAACCAACAAAAGAAAGAGCCGTCCTCTTTGGAAGGCAAGGAGGTAACTGTGCTTGCTGCCACATCTGGAGATACAGGCAGTGCCGTAGCCAATGGGTTTTTAGGGGTTGAAGGTGTACAAGTAGTGCTGCTTTACCCGAAAGGAAAGGTGAGTCCTTTTCAGGAAAAACAGATGACAACACTTGGGCAAAATATTAAAGCACTAGAAATTGACGGCAGTTTTGATGACTGCCAAAAACTGGTAAAAAAAGCCTTCTTAGATCAAGAATTAAGTAAACAGCTAGGGCTTACTTCTGCTAATTCTATTAATATTGCTAGACTTATCCCTCAGTCGTTTTACTATTTTTATGCCTATGGTCAATTGGTTAATCAAACAAAAAAGCCCATTGTGTTTTCGATACCTAGTGGCAATTTTGGCAATTTAACCGCTGGTTATTTTGCACAGCAAATGGGTTTACCTATTCATCATTTTGTAGCATCCACTAATGTAAATAACATAGTTCCTACTTATATCAATACAGGTAAATACAAGCCCAAGCCTAGTGTGCAAACCATATCAAATGCGATGGATGTAGGCAACCCAAGCAATTATGCACGATTAAACTATTTGTTTGGTGAGTCGCATTCTAACTTTAAAGCGGCTGTTTCCGGATATGATTACACAGATGAAGAAACAAAAGTAGCATTAACCAAAATGCAGCAACTTGGCTATATAGCTGACCCACACGGAGCCGTTGGATATTTAGGGTTAAAAGACTACCAAAAGAATAATGATGTAACGGGAATTTTCTTAGAAACAGCCCACCCTATTAAATTCAAAGAAGTGGTTGAGCCAACTTTGGGTATTGAATTGAAGGTTCCTGACTCTTTAAAGATGTTTTTAGAGAAAGAAAAAGTTGCGAAATCCTGCACAAGTAATTATGGCGAGTTTAAACAGACCTTACAAAGTTTAGGACACCTCTATTAATTGATTATGTCCTCTGCAAGCAATTAATAGAGGTGTCCTTTATAAAGAAAGCCACCTTCTAAGAAGGTGGCTTTGACTTAGCCCCCACAGGGTGCCTTTGAACATTTTTAATTTTAAAATGTTGAACATCAATCAACCCTGCCTTGCCGCAGGCAGGGATTTTAGAATGTTGACGTATTCGACCCTCTTCTTAAATCGATATTCATTATTCATTTTTTTGTGGAAGCAAATACAGGCATAGCCTAAAGAACATTACCTTGCCCAAAGGACAAGGTTTTTTAAGCTGAAATAAAAAAGGAGGATTTAATCCTCCTTTTTTTTATGATTTTTGCTACATTTTCATAGTTAATCCTACTCCTCCTAACACCCCGGAGCCACCACCAACTTCAGCATTTATGCCCCATTTATCAGACCAAAACCACCTAGCACCAACTTGTAATCCCCAGTGAAACCCATCATTGACGTCTTCAATTCTCCAACCGAGGTTTACTCCGGCATAAACATCCCAAGCATCATCTAAATCAACTGCATCATCAAGATAAAAATTTCCTTTGCCTGCAATTATAAGTGAGTTAAAGTTATAATTTGTACTCACCTGTGGAGCCACTGTAATAACTGAACTAACAGGAAATTCTATACTGCCATAGAAGCCCGTGCCTGCTCCTCCAACATTTAAATATTTTGTTGCTTGTGCAGATACTGAATTGGCACTAAAAAACATTACTCCAACAAGCGCAATCATGGTTAATAGTTTCTTCATCATTTTTTTAATTTAGTTTATCAATGGTTATGTGTTTCTTTAAGAATAACACAATAGTAGTAAAATATATTAATTTGCCCTCTTAAAACTCACTTCTTCTCCAAACCGAAACCTAGCAATAATACCCCACCTGCATAAAAGCCTGTGTTGTTGGCAAAGCTAATTCGTGGTCGCCAATCCATCCCAACGGTTAACGGAAAATCAAAAGAGTATTCTGCGCCAAAATCACCTGCAACGGCTACATCAAAATTGTTGCCAAAATAGAATTCCGGCCCCACTCCAGGGTAAAATTTTAATCCTGCAGGCCCCTCATTTAAGGCAAACATCCAATCAAAATATCCTCCTAAACCAAAATTATTATTACCAAAGTATGCTGCTGCATGAATTCTTGGTGCTTTAAATGGGATTGTAAAATCTACTGAAACCACATCTCCAAAACGGACCCGCTTCCCAATTGGGCTGGGCATACGATTTTTCTGAAATTATTAAGCCAATAAAAACTAGCCCTAGAAGAATAATTGATTTTTTCATTTTCTTGTTTTAACCTGAATAATTCATGAATAATCTATTACGCATTCCAATTGCCAACCA
>CAZZML010000159.1:0-3497 GCA_964654735.1 uncultured Roseivirgaceae bacterium
CACCTCTTGAGAATTTTTTAAATCCACCACCAGTACCAGAAACACCAATCGTAACTTTTACTTTGGGCTGTACTGCTCTGAATTCTTCAGCTACAGCTTCGGTTATTGGGAAAACAGTACTTGAACCATCTACTTTAATGGTTCCTGATAAGGCTGTTGCTCCGTTAGTATCAGCCGTTTTTTCTTTTTTTTCTCCACAAGATCCTAATACCAGAGCTAAGGACATAATAATTAGTAATTTCTTCATTAGTTTTTTATTAGTTTTTACACTACAAAGAAACACTTCAAACATTACCAAAAGGTTACCTAAAAATGAAGAAATTGCTATTAGAAGGTTATGATTGTGTTAACAAAAGGACTTCCATCGGAGGCGGACAAGCAGCTTATGTTGTAGTTATCCACCCACACTCAATCCATTGATAAACAATATTTAAGATGCTAAACCGTTGTTAATGAACAGCATTATCAACCTAAAATGCATCTAATGAAAAATTATAAAACGACCCTAAGTCTATTGGGGATATTCCTTTTTTTTATGGTTTCATCTTCTTTTTTAACTAAGAATGCACGTATTGATGAATATTCTGACCTTGGAGGATGGGTCAAATTAGGTACACAAACGGTAAGCCCAGACGTTGATTATGATGAATTGAATATTACTGAAGTAACAAAGAACTTTAGTCGTTTAAAATTTAAAGTATTAAAGGCTCCTATATATATTAGGAACATACACATAATATATGAAGATGATACCTCAGAAAGTCAACTAATAACACACCGTTTTAAAAAGGGAGAGACAAGTAGAACGTTGGATCTTATAGGTTATGAACGAATAATTAAAAAGATTATTTTTAATTACAGCAGGCGTAATTCAGGCAAAAGACAAGCCCAATTATTGGTATTAGCGAAGTAATAAGTTGTATTACTTTATACTACCATTTGTTTTATTCACAATATTTTATTTTGAATTAAGATGATTATGAATCTCTATCTAGCATTACTTTTTGATTTCTAATAAAATATATTTTACTGGTAATTACCTCATTTGGAATAATACTATCTTTACTCATGTTAAATACATATTGAATATAAATTCACAATTTTTAAATAGTATAAAATTAATAGGTATCGCAAAATTCGACACCTAATTTAACGTGAGTTCGATGTAACGTTTTTGTTTTTAAATTGATAATCAGAGCTTTAAATATAAATTAATGAATTTAGTGTCACCTCGAGCGCAGTCGAGAGGTTTTTTTAAATAGTTCTCGACAAGTTGTACTTGCTACCTTCAACCCAAAATATATTTTGTGTCTTGGCAATGCTCGAACAGACAAAGTACTAAAAATCAATGTGATTTATTTTGTAACCTACATTCTTTAAGTCGAACTCACGTTAATTTACATATGAGTTTTGAAATTTATCCTCAGAATTAATTTTTAAAACCTGTAAGTTTTAGCAGCTATAATGGAAAATATTCTCCAAAAAGCAGGTTATAATAGAAGAAAATCTCAAAATTTATATATTTTAACAGTTTTAATGGAAAATATTCTCTATTAAATTACGTTATAATAGAAAATATTCTCCTAATAGTATGTTATACTGGAAAATACTCTCTATTTTTGTATTTTAAAGTAGTTATAATGGAAAATATTCTACCGATAGATCTTCAAGAGGTCATTTTCTCTTCTAGTGACAAAAGCTTAAGTAAACAAATCTCTAAGCTGGAAAAACAAGGAGAAATTAAAAAAATTGCTCCTCGAATATATACGTCAAATTTTACAGATACTCCAGAGGCAATTATAAAAAGAAATATTTTCACAATTATAGGTTCACAGTATCCTAATTCAGTTTTAAGTCATAGATCGGCTTTGGAATTCAAACCAACTTCAGCAGGGCATATTTTTGTTACTTATACATATACAAAAAAAATTAAATTACCTGGCATTACTATTCGTTTTATGAAAGGGAATGGTCCAATCAAAGGAGATAATCCATTTTCGGGGGAATTATTTGTTTCACAACAAGAAAGAGCATTATTAGAAAACTTACAAGTATCTAGGCAACTTGGCCCTCAATCTAAAACAGTAACACTTCTGGAAATAGAAGCGAAATTGGAACAAATAATTCGTGTAAAAGGTGAAGATGGACTAAACTCGGTGAGAGATAATGCAAAAGAGATTGCCGAAAAATTGAATATGCAAAGCGAATATGCTAAATTAAATAAACTCATCAGCGCATTGTTAACCACTAAGCCATCAAAAATATTAACTTCGCCAATTGCCCTTGCTAGGGCTTTTGGAAATCCTTACGACCCATCTAGAATAGAATTATTTGAAAAATTATTTAAACACCTAAAACAAAAAGAGTTTAAAAATGTACCGGAAATAAATACCAATAAGACCGCATTTAAAAATTTTGCTTTTTTTGAAGCTTATTTTTCAAATTATATTGAAGGAACTGTTTTTGAGTTAGAAGAAGCAAAAAGCATTATTAAAACTGAAACACCAATTCTAAACAGGGACGAAGACTCTCATGATGTTTTAGGAACATATCGAATTGTTAGCAATTTAAAAGAAATGAGTAAAATACCCTTAACACATGAGGATTTTTTAAACATTTTGCAATATAGACACCAAATTCTTCTTGAGGCAAGAAAATCAAAAAACCCAGGTCGGTTTAAAGAGAAAAATAATAGAACAGGTGAAACTCATTTTGTTGATTTTAAGTTAGTAAAAGGGACTTTAATTAAAGGGTTTGATTATTACAAAGTGCTAACAGACCCATTTGCAAAGGCGGCTTACATGATGTTTATTATAAGTGAAGTGCATCCTTTTTCAGATGGTAACGGTAGAATTGCTAGGGTAATGATGAACGCTGAGCTTGTTAAAGAAAAACAGACTAGAATAATAATTCCAACAGTATATAGAGATGATTATTTAGGTGCTTTAAGAAAACTGTCAAGACAAAACAATCCTACCGTTTATGTTAATATGTTACAAAAGGCACAAAAGTTTAGTGCAACAATCAAAACGGATGACATAGATGAGACGGAAGTCCATTTGGAAGCTTGCAATGCTTTTAAAGAACATGATCAAGCGGTCCTTAAAATAATAAAATAATGATTATCGTATGTCTAGAACTTCTATTTATTAGAATTTGATGTTAGAATAGAAAGGAGCCTATAAATGAAAAAATTTTATTCTAAAAGTTTCTTCTGCAAAGTTAATGAACTGCGAAGCAATCACGAGCACCTATTTATAAAATAGGAAAGGAGCCAGAAACCAAATGTTGGTTCATGACTTCCGACTTCTAAAATAGAACAGGAGGAATAAAACACTCTTTTAGTGAAGAGGCCAGACGCCGGGTTTTTATTTTAGCACCTTTTCTAAAACAGTCCATACATTGTTTGCTACAATTTTTTGTCCTTCAATAGTAGGGTGAATGCCATCTTCTTGATTTAATTCAGGAATACCTCCCACATCTTTCAATATAAACGG
>CAZZML010000159.1:3597-5882 GCA_964654735.1 uncultured Roseivirgaceae bacterium
ACCCATTTTATGCGGCTTCTTCCACCCGCACTAGTCTCTCCACTTAATCCGGAATTAACAACTGTGTAATCCAGACCTAAAGAATCTACCATAGATTGTATAATGGCAGGAAAAGCATCATTTATGTCATCAAGTCCATATCCTGCGGTAAGACTATCGCCAAAGAATAGAATAGTCTTAGAGCGAGTGTTTGTAGTAGCAGTACTTTCAGAGTCTACGGTTTCTAATGGCTTATTTTTTTCTTTTTTAGCAGCATCTCCACCACAAGAAAGTAGCAATACAAAAAGTATTAAATAACAAAACTTTAAGAAAATCCGCCTACGGCTACCATATAAATTTAAAATGATTTGCTTACTTTGCTTCTTCTGTTTAAACCAGTTCATCTTATAGAATAAATTAAAAAATAGTATGCCAAAGATATTAAAGATTCACGAGCTTAAGAAAACATATACAAGCGGTTCAAAAAAAATAACCGTATTGCAAAATATCTCTTTTGAAATTGAAAAAGGAGATACTTTTTCAATTGTAGGCCCTTCAGGAAGTGGGAAAACAACGCTACTTGGCCTCTGTGCCGGTTTAGACCATCCTGATTCGGGAACTGTCGAATTATGCGGTCATAACATACAAGATCTAAATGAAGATGAACGCGCACAATTGCGAAATAAAGAGGTAGGTTTTATTTTTCAAAACTTTCAATTACTGCCCACCCTTACAGCATTGGAGAATGTAATTGTGCCATTGGAGTTACAAGGAGCAAAAAATGCAGCTAAGGTTGGCATGGAATTGCTGGGTAAAGTGGGGCTGGCAGACCGGTTTCATCACTATCCTTCACAATTGTCAGGCGGAGAGCAGCAACGAGTAGCTTTGGCCAGGGCGTTTTCAAATACACCTTCTATCTTATTTGCCGATGAACCTACCGGTAATCTGGATGAGGAAACCGGTGAAAAGGTAATACAACTCCTTTTTGAATTAAACAAAGAAGCAGGCACTACCCTAGTGATTATCTCCCACGATTTAGATCTGGCAAATAGAACACAGCAAATTCTTAGATTAAAAGGAGGAAAGATTATGACCAACGAAAGAACACACTCACTTTGAGCAAAAAATCATCATATACAAAGGTAGGAACACCATGGTTGTTTAAAATGGCATGGCGCGATGGCAAGGCAAGTAGTTCAAGATTATTGCTGTTTATGGCCTCCATTATTTTGGGTATCGCAGCTGTAGTTTCTATTCAATTGTTTAGTGAAAATCTAAAGCAGAACATCCAGCGACAGTCTAAGAGCTTAATGGGTGCTGATTTTATTATTGATAGCAGGCAACTCCCCAATGATAAAGTACAAGCGATTATTGACTCTTTAGGGGCAGATGCTTCAGAAGTAAATTTTTCATCGATGGCCGCATTTCCTAAAAATGGTGAAACCAAACTCGTACGTGTACGGGGCATAGAAGGGGGCTTCCCTTTTTATGGAACAATCGATACCGAACCTCAATCTGCAGCGTCGACCTATCAGGAATCAGGTGGGGCTCTGATAGATGCTACCATGATGTTACAATATGAATTAAAGCCTGGTGATTCTATTAAATTAGGAAAGCTAACCCTGCCAATTATGGGTGCCTTAAAATCTATTCCCGGAACTACGGCTATTTCTTCTTCTGTGGCTCCGGTGGTACTCATACCATTTCGTTTTATAGCAGAAACCGAATTGTTACAATTCGGAAGCCGTAAAGAATACCAGTATTTTTTTATTGCTCCACCTACTATGGATCTGGAGCTATTAGATAAAAAACTCGACCCTATTTTAGATGCTGAAAATGCTGATCTTGATACCCATACAAGCACCAGCCAGCGACTAGGACGGAGTTATGCCAACGTTGGTAAATTTTTGAATCTGGCAGCCTTTATTGCATTGTTGCTCGGTTGTATAGGTATTGCCAGTTCTGTACATATATATATAAAAGAAAAATTAGCCGATGTGGCTGTTCTAAAATGTTTGGGAGCCACAAGAAAACAGACCTTTTTAATTTATTTGATACAAATTGCAGGAATGGGTCTTTTAGGAGGAATCATGGGTACAGGTATAGGAATGGTGCTCCAACAGGTCTTTCCACTTATTTTACAGGAATTTTTACCTTTTGATGTTCAAATTTCAATCACGCCACAGCCGCTTGTTATGGGACTATTGCTTGGCGTTTTGATGTCGGTATTATTTGCATTATTACCCTTACTCAATACCTGGTATGTTTCACCGTTGGAAGTATTGCGTGTTAGCGAGGAAAATACA
>CAZZML010000159.1:5982-7079 GCA_964654735.1 uncultured Roseivirgaceae bacterium
CTGTTTCGTCCTAATAATCAAACTATGGTTTTGATATTAGCTATAGGCTTAGGGACATTCCTGATCAGTACCTTATACTTTACAAAAAATATTTTATTAGCAAAAACCGCCTTAGCGGATAGTGCAGAAAATGCAAATATCATTTTGTTGGATGTGCAACCCGGGCAAAGAGAAGCAGTAGCCAATAACATTACACAAAAAGGATTAACGGTACTAGATAATATCTCGCTTATTACGATGAGAATGCATAGTATTAAAGGAAAACTCGCCAATGATATTCGAAAAGACAGTATCTCAAAGATCAACGAATGGGTATTGAATCATGAATTCAGAACCACCTATCGCGATAGCTTGATCGCTTCAGAAGAATTGATTGAAGGCACATGGATCAAAGCAATTGCACCTGGAGAACCCATCAAGATCTCTATTTCAGATGACCTTGCCGAAAATGCCCAGGTAGGTGTAGGCGATCAAATCATTTTTAACGTGCAGGGCGTTTTGATGGAAACCACTGTAGGAAGTATTAGAAAAGTAGATTGGGCACGTATGCAAATGAACTTCACTATTGTTTTTCCAACAGGGGTATTAGAGAATGCACCTCAATTTCATGTCTTAACAACCTATGTGCCAGATGAAGCTGGTTCAGCGGCTTTGCAACGTGATTTGGTAAAAAAATTCCCAAATGTAACTGTGTTAGATATGAGGCAACTCTATACCGTTGTTGAAAGTATATTGGATAAGATTTCATGGGTCATTAATTTTATGGCTTTTTTTAGTATTCTCACAGGTATCATTGTACTTATTGGATCGGTTCGTACAAGTAAATATCAACGTATTAAAGAGAGTGTATTATTACGAACGCTGGGCGCCAAGAGTAAACAGATTTTACGAATAACCGCACTTGAATATTTGTATTTAGGAATACTCGGTAGCCTTGTAGGAATTTTACTGTCTTTGATTGGCAGTCAATTATTAGCGACGTTACTGTTTAATGAACCATTTGTGCCTTCGGTGGTTCCTTTTTTAGTGTTTTTACCTGGTATCACTGCCTTGGTCTTACTAATAGGATTAAGCAATATTAGAAGTGTACTAAAAAG
>CAZZML010000160.1:0-7018 GCA_964654735.1 uncultured Roseivirgaceae bacterium
TGCCAACTCGCAAATCAAAATAGGTAGTTGCATAAATATCCTGGTCGCTATTAGAATAATAGAAAACTTCTCCACCCGATAGATTTATTGTACCAAAGCCAGTTGGAAAATTGCTTACTCCTTCAATTCTTAATTGGCCGCCTGTTTGCGAAAAGCTACCACCAGGAGTACCAGTTACTATTACACCAGGGTTAATTTCAACTCTTCCAATGCCACTTAAAATATTAAAGTTTCGATTAACATCAATAGACACTTGAATAATCTTTGTTCCGGTACCCGAAACAAAAAGCGAATTAAACGTGGTAGGCTGTGTACCAGTTATGTTTTGTGTGCTTCCTCCATCCAAAATTACAGCACCAGAACCTGTTTGTGTAAAAAAAGCTGCTCCTGCATTATTTGTCCAGTCATCTCCTAGCTTTATAATAAATCCTTGAGCATCAAACACTCCTGATAAACTGGCATCTAGCGTAATGTCTTCTTGAATGGTTGCGTTTGACAATAGTTGTTTAATACCAGCATTTCTTAAGCTAATATTATTAAAGAGGCCTCCATAAATGGTTTGAGTTCCAGAATTTGCTGAAAACCAAACGTCCCCTGTACCTGGCAAAAATGTTCCTCCATTGGTACTCCAATTACCCAATAAGGTTATCCTTTTATTTCCAACAACATTAAATGTGCCACCCGTAATATTAAGGTCGTTATTTACAATAATATTATTGTCCAAGTTATACTGAGCTCCGGATGCATCAACCGTAAGGTTATAGAAAGGGTCTGAGTTAGAGTTAAAGGTAAAAATTCCTGAAGTTCCATCTAAAATAAATGTATTTGTATTTGCGGTATAGGTACCTGAGTTAGACCATGCCCCTGCCAGTCTTATGGTGCTGGCATTGGCTTGAATTAACGATCCATCTATAACCGTTAATAATTCTTCTACATCTAATATTCTACCATTTCCAACTGTTAACGAGATATTATCTGCTCCTCCAGCATCTATGATCAGTTTTAAACCTACGGCATCGGAGCCTTGAATAGCCACAGCGTAAGCACCTGCCACCGTTGAATGATCCAAAAATACTACATCAGAAGCAGCAGGAATTCCATCTGGTGCCCAGTTTGCTGCATCATTCCAGCTAACGGCATCCCCTCCTCCATCCCAAAACTTACCCGTTCCACTAAAACTCCAAGTAATTTGATTAAATGTATCACTATCATTTGCTTCTCCTGCTAGCCCTCCTAATGCGTCCTGAAAATCAACACTTAAGGCTCCAGAATGGTCATTAGGTGCTGAAACATTAAAGATTGGGCCGTTATTAAAAATTACATTTGGCAGGCTTGCAGAAAATGGTATATCTAATGTTAAATATGCGGTTCCGGCACCATTACTAAAAACTCCATTTGAAAAATTATTTGTTGCATCTATGCTACCAGCAGTTAAATTAAAACCGTCCCCAGTTGTATTGTCAATAGAGTAGTACTGCGCCTGAATTGTACCACCTGTTTGGTTATACGTATAATAATCTCCTATATCTGGGTCAATAGAATTTACAACGGCCGGATTTAATGCCGTACCTACAACCCTAAAAACACCCCCTGAATTGGTAATTTGAGTATCTCTACCCAATCGTAAAGAAGATCCTTCATTTATATCTAAAATACCACCGGTAATTTCAAGGTTAAGAGTCCTATTCGTAGGAAATATTACTTCATTACCATTTAAACTAAATGTACCGTTGGCTACCGTAAATATTGAAATAAAATTAACGCCACTCGTAAAAGAAAGATTACTCTGCAACTCATACTGAGCTCCGGCAGCAGCAATTAATACTTGCCTGAAAACAGAACCGCCTGGTTCAATTGTGTGTACACCTGATACTCCATTAAATGTTAAAACGCTTGCCTGTGCATTAAAATCAAAGGTTCCATTATTTATAAAGCTACCTGCTACAAACATACTCCTTCCATCCATCTCAAGCTCAGCTCCAGCATTAATTGTAAAATTATTCTCCACAATTAAATCACCGTCCAACTCGGCTCTGCTTGTGTTGGTATTTATTAACACATCCCAAAAATGGTTTCCTGCAGAAGGAAAACCACTCGCTCCTGTAAACATTTGAGAGTAGCCCCCAGAAAATTCCACTAATCCATTTTGTGGTACAAATACACCTGATCCATTATTTGTCCAACTCTCTTCCACAGTAATTTTATAGTCACTTGAACTTACATCTAAGGTAGATCCACTATTTATCTGCAGCCTTCCATTTAATGAAATATTACCTGTCAACGTTTTTGTTCCTGTACCACTAAAAAATGTGTCGTGAAAGGTTGATGCACTTATGTTCTGATCAGCTCCATCAAATGTAAGCGCCTGGGTATGTTGGAAACTACCTCCGTTATTCCAATTACCAGCAACTGTATGTGATAAATTAGCTGCATCTAATGTAGTATTAGTAATGGTAACATTTCCGTTAATATCAAGGCCGTTATCGTAAAACCGTTTTTCTCCTAACCCAGAGAAAGTCATATTAGGATAAGTACCTGAAATATAGTTTCTTACATCTTGATCGGTATTGCCATTAAAATGAATAGTAGCACTAGGTAGTGAAAAGGAAAAAGAGGTTCCTGTTCTATTACTAAAGTTTCGACCAACAAATAGGGTAAAACCTTGTAAATTAAAATCTCCTTCATTTTGAACTAAGTCAAAATCTCTACTTACAATAATGTCCGTTTGAGCTGTTACTGTTCTTGAAGGATCATTTTGAATATCTAAATCCCCAAAAATATTGTTTGGATTTGCTGTAATATTTTGACCACTTGTCTGACTACTGAAAAAAACCGCTCCCGTACTTTGATTAAAAGCACCAGTACCTGCGTTAATCCAATGACCACCTATCATATCGATACTATATATGCCTGCTTCTACAGTTACACCATTATTTATTGTTAAATCACCGCTTACAAACTGATCTCCCAGCATTGACTTTATGCCTGAGCCACTATAGATCAAGTCATTAAAATCAGACCCAGAAATAGTTTGGTCTGCCCCATTAAAATTCATAGAACCAGTCATATTATTAGTGTAAGCAACATTCATTACCCAATTGCCAGAAACAGTATGACTAAAACCTCCATCTACAAAGACAGGTGTTTCGGCTACTCTTGAAAAATTGCCTACTACATTAAATCCTGCAGTGGCATTCTTATTTCCGTTCCCTCTAATTTCTACATTTCCATACGTTACTCCTGGAATACTTTGCGTTCCCCCGTCAAAGAGAATGGTACTAAGTGGATCAAGGGCTGCAGTAAAGTTTGACATAATGGTGTTAAACTCCGAACTTCCGCTCGTTCTTAATTCAACATTTGACCCAACTGTAAAAATAAACGTAGGAGGAAATCCACCAATGTCGCTTATTAGGTTATTATCAATATCAACAATAAGATAATTGGATGCTGAACCACCTGAATTTGTTACTGTGAAATTTTTAACAAATGTATTGGCTGCATCTATATTAATTGTTCTAACTGCTGTTGGAGCTGTATTGGTAATTATAAAATCATAAAAGAAATAAAACCCTGTACCCTCTGATTGTACAGTTTGATTGGCATCTGGAGCATCTAACGTAAAAGAACCCGAAGATTGTTGGATTGTAGCATTTGTATTGTTAAAGATATTACCTTCTAACGTATGATTAAATGTTCCTAAATTCAGTGTAATTCCATTATTCAAATCTAAATAACCATTAATATCTAATGCGCCATCTGCCGTTTTTGTATAAGTACCTGTATCGGCACCGGCAGCAGCTCCTAAAGCTAACCGACCATAGGTAATGCCTCCTCTAATGGTTTGTACTGCTCTTAAATCGTAATTAGCTCTTGCTGTATTGTCTTGAAAAACAACCGTTCCGAACCCTGTTGGAAAATTATTGGTACCGCGCAAATAAACTGTGGTACTACCATTTACTTGAAAAGTACTACCTCCTGAGCCTGTAACTGAACCTTCATCTAATACTAGATAACCACTTTGAATGGTTAGGTTTCCTCCAATTGAAATTGCATCTCCGTTGGTAGCATTTGAAAAAAATACATTTCCATCTATAATAATATCTGCCGTTCCTAAACCAAAAATATTATCATCTGTATCATTAGTCCGGTTTCCTGTAAAGGTTATCGACCCTGAAAAATTAACTGTTCCATTCTGGATTAACTGCTCCATTGTATGGTCACCTGCTCCATTTAATGTAGCATTTGGATAGACATAGGTTAAATCATTTGCTACATAATCACCAGTAATATTAATATTTATTGGAGCTCCAGGTTGAAAATACACTTGATCAAAAGTGGCATTGGTGCCAATATTTAATGTTTGATCAGCAGAACCTCTTAGAGATAATCTACCATCAGTTGCGTTATAAATAGACCCATTATCAACTGTTAAATTACCATCTAGTCGATGAAGATTACCTGTACTAAAATTTGTATTACTGGTAATAAACCAGTTACCGTTAACTCTAACATCGCCCCCTGTTGAAACAACTCCACCTCCACTAAATGTTAAGTTATTAAAAGTTGCTGCAGCCGAAATAGTTTGTACTAAAGCTGCATCAAAAACTACTGTGCCGGTACTTGTTAAACTACCTGTGCCGTTCTCTGTCCAGTTACCTGCAATATTAATTTGATTAGTTCCTGCATTTAAGGTAGAAGCATTATCAATAACGATATTTCCTTCTACATCTAGTACAAAAGTAGTTAGTAATAAAGTCGAAGCACCTCCACCTTGCCCCAAGGTAAGCGAGCCTATATTTAAAGCACCGGTAGCTTGATAGTTATGACCATCGGCAATGGTAAAATTATCAAGACCATTACTGAAATCAGGAGTGGCTCCTCCTCCATCAATGTCAGTCCAGTTTGCTGCAATATTAAAATCTGAAATAGCAGCATTATTAGAAATAAAATTATTTTGAGCAAGCGAGAAAGTTGATATTAAAGATACCAACACAATAGAAATAATGTTTTTCATACCTAAATGTAAGACGATGTTAATGCATAAATATTATTATGTACAAAAGTACAACCTTATAATAATATATTCATACGTTAAAGTACGTATTAGTAACTTCTAAAATAAATAACTTGGCAACAGCAAGTCAAAAATAGGTCGTAAATCCACTTTTTAGAATAGATAGCTTGCTATTCATTTTTTTGCTTTCAAAAACATTTATTACTTGCCCATCAATTTCTTTAAAATGGCTCCAACCCGAGTAATGAATGGGAATAAATGTGTTAACATTTAGGAGTTCAGAAGCTTTAATTGCTCCTTTTGTATCAAATGTATATTGCCCTAACCCAGTTAGGTGCTTAAACTGAACTGATCCAAGATGAAATATGCCAACATCGATGGTGAAGCGATGCGCAATTTCTTTAATTCCTTTAAAAAAAACGGTATCTCCAGAGATATAATAAGCCCCATTATCTTGTTCATCCCACTCCAATATAAAGCCAATTACATCTCCAGCAAAAAAATGAGGCACCCACCATGGGTGATGCTGTGCAGGAACCGCTGTAATTTTTAAGCCCGCCACTTTAGGCGTTTCAACAGAGATTGACTCCCAGTTATTTAGCCCTACTCCATTTTTAAGTGTTTTTGCACCAGAAACCGTTGTAATAACTCGATCTATTGATTTTGAAAACTTTTTACCTGCCTTATCAAAATTATCTTTGTGTTGGTGATGACTTAACAGAATTAAGTCAACTTCTCCAATTTCATTTACCGAGAGAGCTGGATTTCCAGTTTTTCTTGAAAACGCTCCGTAGCCAAAATGGTATAATTTACCTGCCTTATCCAACACAGGATCCGTCATAATTCGATACCCATTTATATCTAGTATAATACACGCAGTATCAATATGAGTAATGGAGACTTGCATTGGTTAAAAATACTGAACTTGAAGCTATAAAAAAAGAAAAGGTCTCGGATGAGCCCTGAGATTATCGGGTCTGCCGCCCGATAATGACGGTAAATGTTAAAAAATGTAATTTACAAACCACTAACGTCAGCATCTCGATGGATCTTTTTAACGAGGCTCTGAAGCACCTTTCCTGGCCCACTTTCAGTAAAATTCGTTGCACCATCCGCTACCATGTTTTGCACTATTTGAGTCCATTTTACAGGTGCTGTTAGTTGCTTAATAAGATTGTCTTTAATAACTTCTATATCGGTAGATGGATTGGCCGTAACATTTTGATACACAGGGCATATAGGTTTATTAAACTGGGTTTCACTTATCGCTTGTTCAAGCTCAACTCTAGCAGGTTCCATTAGAGGAGAATGGAATGCTCCACCCACAGGAAGTGGTAAGGCTCGCTTAGCACCCACTTCTTTCATTCTCTCACATGCTAGTACAATTGACTCATTGCTACCTGAAATAACCAATTGACCAGGGCAGTTATAATTTGCAGCCACCACTACCCCTTCAACTTGCGAACACACTTCTTCTACTACTTCATCCTCTAAACCTAGAATAGCAGCCATTGTTGACGGGTTTATTTCACAAGCCTTTTGCATGGCTAATGCTCGCTTATAGACTAAAGAAAGTCCATCTTCAAAACTCAAAGCCTTATTAGCTACTAAAGCCGAAAACTCTCCTAACGAATGACCTGCCACCATATCAGGCTTAAATTCATTATTCGTTAATGATAAAATGACTGAATGCAGAAATACAGATGGCTGGGTCACTTTTGTTTGTTTGAGCTCTTCTGCAGTGCCCTCAAACATAGTTTTAGTAATCTCAAACCCCAAAATTTCGTTAGCTTTATCGAATATTTTTTTAGCCTGTGTGTTTGATTCGTATAACTCTTTTCCCATACCTGGAAATTGAGCTCCTTGCCCTGGATAAATATATGCGTTCATAATTTTTCGTTATTTATCCCAAAGATAGTTTGAGTTTAAACGTTGTACAACGTCCTAAAGAATAATCCTTTTCGAATATTCTTTGGAAGAAAAACGGATGCCTCTTTTGTTTAA
>CAZZML010000161.1:0-7007 GCA_964654735.1 uncultured Roseivirgaceae bacterium
TATGGCTGTTTGTATATACCCTTCGGGGTATGGCTAAGCGCACCAGTTCTAATTTAGGGTAGCGGTTTTCACGTGTTTCAGGATCTCGATCTGCCAGAATGGTGCCAATTTCTACTGTTCTTATCCCAGCTTCTAAATAAAGTTCAACTACTAACCTTTGGGCAACATACTCCTCTTTTACAATTTCTGGGAAAAACTTCTTAGCATCAATAAATATGGCATGGCCTCCGGTAGGTTGTAAAATAGGCACTCCATAAGCAAGCAATTTATTAGCAAGGTATTCTACCTGCCTGATGCGTGTGTCTAAATAATCAAACTCGGTAGCTTCGTACAAACCCTGACATAAGGCATTCATATCCCGACCCGACATGCCCCCATAGGTTACAAAGCCTTCGAACATAATATTATACACACTGGCTTTTTCATAACACTCTCTATCTCCAAAACCAATAAAGCCTCCCATATTTACAATGGCATCTTTTTTACTACTCATCGTCATGGCATCGGCATAAGAGTACATTTCTTTCACAATTTCTTTAATGCTTTTGTGTGCATATCCTTTTTCTCTCTTCTTAATAAAATAAGCATTTTCGGCAAATCGAGCAGAGTCTAGCAATACTTTAGCTCCAAAACGGTGTGTAAGTTCAGATACTTCTCTCAAATTTTGCATGGAAACAGGTTGGCCTCCAGAGGTATTATTAGTAACCGTAATAATTACCATAGGAATATTATGAGATGGACTTTCGTTAAAAACTTTCATAAGTTTACTCAAGTCAATATTTCCTTTAAAGGGGTGATAAATTGTTGAATCAAAGGCCTCATCAATGGTACAATCTACTGCTTGAGCTTTTCTAAATTCAATATGACCCTTGGTAGTATCGAAGTGAGAATTACCAGGAATAAGATCTCCTTCTTTTACAAGCACAGAGAAGAGCACATTTTCAGCTGCTCGACCTTGGTGTGTAGGTAAAAAGTCGTTGAAACCAAAGAGGTCTTTAATGGTCTCTTTCATTTTAATGTAAGAGGTGGCTCCTGCATAACTCTCATCGCCCACCATCATTTCACTCCATTGTTTATCGCTCATCGCACCTGTGCCTGAGTCGGTTAGTAGATCGATAAAAACGTATTCGCTTCTTAGGTTAAATACATTATTGTAAGCTTCTGCAAGCCATTGCTCACGTTGTTCTTGTGTACTTCGTTTGATGGTTTCCACCATCTTAATTTTATACAATTCTGCAAATGGAAGTTCCATAAGTTTGTTGTTTTTTTAATGAGATTAGAGTTTTGCTCTAATCGAACTCGATTTTGTGAGAAACTCCTTTAATTATTGATTAGGCTCCATAACCCTGATAGCTACCGGGGCGGGATGATGGTTGGGGCTATGCCTTATGAAACTCATCTCTTCGCTTAATGTTGAGGAACAAGTCTTGTAAAAATGATTGGCAATATTGGACAAGTAAATCCATAGAACAAAAATACACTATAATATCGAGCTTACATTGTGTTACATTTAACCTGATTAATTCATGAATATTTGTTATGAGCATTTATTGTCAATATTTATCTTAGCCATTGAAGTTAAAATAATTGCTGTTGCTATATTTTTTAACCCGCTTTATGCTAAAAGACCAAAGGAATGCAGGTTGGTTTTTCTTTTAATTGAAAAAGAGATGAAATGCCCTGCCTCAGAGTAAGGAGGCAAAAACGCCTCTTAACCTTAGTTAATTCTGGCTACACTACTTCCGAACTCATTCTTGCGAACATCTTATCGCTTTATAAAACAGGGATAGAAAAAATATACCATATCGGAAGATATTAATATTAAATTTTCTATTATTGAATATAAATCATCTAACATTTTAGTGTTACAATTAAATTATTCTACATAACTGTTTTTTAATGGCTTTTAGGTTATCCTTTTTAAAAAAGTTTACAAATACAGCATTTATTATTGCTGCATTTTGGAGTTTGCAAACTAATTTAAACGCCCAAAACCTTGAACAAATTGGCAAGAAAAACCCTTTAACTATTTCCGGAGGGCTATCCGTTAACCAGATAGGCTATGCGGTAAGTGGCATTGAATCCAGAAGAGACCCCTACTCATTTTATGCTTCTGGCAATGTAAATTTTAACCTTTATGGGTGGAGTGTTCCCTTAACTTTTACCTATTCTAACCAACAAGGGTCATTTCAGCAGCCATTTAATCAATTTGGGCTGCACCCTACCTACAAGTGGATAACAGGGCATTTTGGATATGCCAGCATGAATTTTTCGCCCTATACATTAGGTGGGCACCTGTTTTTAGGAGCAGGAGCAGAAGCCTCGCCCGGCAAGTTTAAAATAAGTGCCATGTATGGCAGGTTAATGCAAGCAGTAGAACCGGATACATTGGCAACCAACCCTCCTGTACCTGCTTTTAAAAGAATGGGCTGGGGCATTAAAGCTGGCTATGCCGATGGAAACGATCAAATTTACCTGATTTTATTTGGGGCTAAAGACGATATAAACTCCATTAGGTACGTGCCCGAAGAAGAAGGTATATTACCCGAAGAAAATTTAGTAGTAAGCTTAATTGGCAGCAAAGCCCTTTTTGAAAGAGTAATACTAAAGGCAGAATATTCTATAAGTGGCATTTCTAGGGATACCCGAAGCCAGAAAGCTGAGTTAACAAACTATAAATTCTTTAATAATGTAGGCAGTTTGTTCAGCCCTAACATATCTTCCTCTTTTTATAATGCATTTAATGCGGGTGTTGATTATCAGGCAAACACCTATTCCGTTGGCTTTCGGTTTGAGAAAATTGACCCCGGATATAGAACACTGGGAGCTTATTTTTTTAATAACGACTTAATTAATTATACCGTTAATGGAGCTACTTCTTTATTTGAAGGAAAGGTAAACCTTGCAGCCAATGTTGGCATTCAAAACGACAACTTGGACAATACTAAAATAAGTTCATTAAGTCGCACCGTAGGTTCTATAAATGTGGGGGTTGCCGCAAGTTCAAACTTAAACCTAACAGCATCGTATTCTAATTTTACAAGCTTTACCAACATCCGTTCGCAATTTATAGACATTAACCAAGCAACGCCTTTCGATAACCTTGACACCCTCAACTTTACCCAAATTTCGCAAAATGCAACGTTAAATGCTAACTACAGGCTTTCAAAATCTAAAGACAGACCTCAAAACCTAAACGTAAATCTATCTTTTCAGGATGCGAGCGACCAGCAGGGAGGCATAGAACAAAATAGCGGTTCGCAGTTTTATTTAGCCAATGCAGCCTATAGTTTTAGTTTTGTACCACAAACCCTAACACTTACGGCAGCCTTTAACTATAATGAAAACAAATCAGTAAGTTTAAGTACCACCACCGTTGGCCCTACACTGGCCGTTGGTAAGTCATTTTTAAATAAGCAATTACGAACAAGTTTTTCTACTTCGTGGAATGAAACACATACAAATGGTGAAAGAATAAATAAAATTATAAACATAAGGGCAAGTGGAGGTTATAGCATTAAAAAGAAACATAATTTAAATTTGAGCATTATAATGGTTAACCGAGGAAGCGTTAAGGAAGGCAGTACACAGGCATTTACCGAATTTACGGGTACATTGGGGTATAGCTATAATTTTAATGTGTTAGGAAAGAAACAAAAAAAACCACGATTGTAAGGATTAAAAAGTGAACATAATTACCAATATTAAACTAACAGAAATCATGGCAATCATGATAATCCAATAAATCATGGTACAGACAGAAGAAAAAGAATGACCATACTTAAAGAAGATGCAAAGTATAAGGAGTTAACACATTCAATTATCGGGTGTGCTATGAAAGTGCATTCTACCTTGGGTAATGGTTTTCAGGAAGTAATTTATCAGCGGTGTATGGCTATAGAAATGTCAGAGGCAATGATTGGTTTTGAACGCGAAAAACAAATGGTTATTTTTTATAAAAGAAATAAAGTAGGAATTAGACGTGTAGATTTTTTGGTGGAAGATGTAATAATGGTTGAATTAAAAGCAGTAATAAATCTTGAAGATGTGCATTTAGCACAAGCAATGAATTATTGTGAAGCATACAATAGGGAAATAGGACTATTGATAAACTTTGGTGCAAGAAGTTTACAATTTAAACGTGTGCATAATAAAAAACACAAAACAGTGCCATGATTGTAAAGATTAACCTGATTGCCATGATTTAAACACAAACAGTGCCATGATTGTAAAGATTAACATGATTACCTCGATTATAAAACAAATAGCACTTAATTATAAAAAGTGAACATAATTACCAATATTAAACTAACAGAAATCACGGCAATCAGGCAATCCAATAAATCATGGTACAGACAATGATTAAAAAAATAACCATACTCCTTACCTTCCTCGTGCTGGTACACACAGGCTTTACCCAAACCTACCCTGTATCCGTATCCACTACCCTTACCCCGCCCTACTCGGTGTATCTGGCCGATTATGTAGCACCGGGCAGCGACCGCCTGGCAGTAAATATATTTTTAGGCGATGTAAATCGCCCCGAATTGCAAGTAAAGCTTAGGTTGAGAATAGAAGGACAGGGCATTATTATAGAAACCAAACCCGAATACCTGCCACCACCATTAATTTTACAAGGAGGCATACCCCAACGCCTGATTGCCTCAGAACTTGCCGATTATTTAGCACCGCAAAACCTCAATTTCCAAGGCATAACCCGCCAGCAGTTTGAGCGCACTGGGGCACTGCCCGAAGGGCTCTACCAGTTTTGCTTCGAAGTGCTGGAGTATAACCGTGGAGTAAAAATATCGAACACAGGCTGCACCATGGCATGGATGATTTTAAACGACCCACCCCTGATTAACCTGCCTAAGCAAAACGAAAAAATTCGTCCGCAAGACCCACAGTTTGTAACCTTCCAATGGACACCAAGGCATACAGGCTCACCCAACTCGGCTTTTAGAACCGAGTATGAGTTTAGTATGGTAGAACTATGGCCCGATACCCGCAACCCCAACGATGCCATTTTTACCATGCCACCCATACACCAGATTACTACCCAAAGTACCACCTTAATTTATGGCCCGGCAGAAACTCCCTTAATGGCAGGCAGGCGTTATGCATTTAGAGTAAAAGCCAAAAGCATTACAGGGGTTGAAGAGCTCGACCTGTTTAAAAACAACGGCTATAGCGAAACATATACATTTACCTATGGCGATGCCTGCACCCTACCAAAAAACATAAGTGCCGAAGCTGTAAATGCAGGTAAGATAAAAGTAATATGGGAGCCCAACTATAACCACTCCAGCTTTAGTGTGCGTTACCGCCTTGCAAATTCTTCTGAGGCCGAATGGTACGAAGAAGACAGCTTTTTTGATGAAATTGATATTGACGGCCTGCAACCCGAAACCACCTATGAGTACCAGGTAAGCAGTAGCTGCGGAGCATTTACAAGCGAATTTAGCACCATTGGCAAAGTAACCACCCCAGCCCTGCCCGAAGTAAACTTTACCTGTGGCTTGCCCCCCGAAAACTTTCAGCTGGATAACACCACCCCTGTAGAAAACCTAAAAGTAGGCGATGTAATACAGGCTGGTGATTTTGATGTAAAAATAGTAGAACTAACTCCTAATGGTGCGCGATATACAGGCAAAGGCAATGTAGTTGTACCCTACCTCGATAACCTTATTGTTTCGGTTGACCTTTTAAACATAGGCGTAAACACCGATTACCGCCTGTTTGCAGGGGCTATGGATGTAAAAGGCATAGGCCTGGATATTATACCCCCCGAACTAAGCGAGTTGCTCGATAAACTGGACGAAGGACTGGCCTCCCTCGATGACCTGCTGGGAGATATAAGCGAAGGACTGGACATAGCCGATGAAATTTTAGATGCCGTAGGCGACCTGGCCAACGACATTATGGATAACGGCCCTTTTACCGATGATGAAGAAGCTGCATTGGATGGCATTTCGGTAGAAGAGTACAACCAGAAAGCCAAAGAAGCCCTGGCCGATGCCATTAGCGAAATAGCCAATGCCAAATTAAGCGATAATTACGAAGTAGTGGCTCGTAAAGTAGCGCAAGCTATGACCTTGAAAAAGCGAGCTAATAAATTGAAGAATATATATAATAGTGCAGACACCTTGCAAGTAATTGCTGTTGAGTTCTTTGAAAATTCTGTATATGGTTTTGATATCCCGCAACACTCCCAACACCGCCTGCATTATAATATTATGGTAACCGATAGTACCGATGCCACTACCAACACCGCCATACCCTGGGCAGCCGCCAAAGAAAATGAAGAAATTACTGTAAAAGCCCGCCTTATACCAAACAAAGGCATTACAGCCGATAACATTATTTTTAAAACAAAAGAAGGCGATGAATTAACCGCCAGCCGCAACGGCAACGAATGGTCTGTTATGCTCCCCCCAATGACTAATGAGCAATCCCTGATTATCAATGCCATAGATAAATCCACTAACCAAACCGTAGGCAAACTCCAAGCCATAGGCTATGCACCCATAGAAAAGAAAGTATTTCTGGTAGCCGTAAATGGCCAAACTGCGCCCTCCATTAGCGAAGTGGAAGCCTATTTAAACACCCATTATAAACAAGCCGTAGCCAGTTGGAAAGTAGAACTTGCCCCCCCGCTACAAGTAGAAGGCTTTGACGGCACCCTGCAAGACGATGAACAAGCTACTTTGAGTACCTATAGTGCGGGCATGAAAACCATTATTAGGGCTTTTACTAAAGATACTACCACCATTGATAAAGACGCCTTTTACCTGTTTATGGTAGATAAGTCTAGCACTGGCATTGCTGGCTATATGCCCCGTAAGCACCGCTATGGGTTTATATACATGGGCGAAACCCAAGCCAATGTAAACCGCACCATAGCCCACGAGCTAGGCCATGGCGCCTTTAGGCTACAACACACCTTTGAAGAATACCCCACCATTGGTAAAACCACCCAAAACCTAATGGACTATGGCACGGGCACC
>CAZZML010000162.1:0-6999 GCA_964654735.1 uncultured Roseivirgaceae bacterium
TTGCTCCTTTACTACTCATAACGATTCTCTAATGCATAATCCGGGTTTAATCAATAATTCCGGGAGGCTTACTTAAGTTATCATACGCAATCAATTCAATTCCTGCGTGGCCAATAAACATCTTGGCTTCTACTTTTAAAGGTATCTTATTTTCATCATCTGAAAACCAAGCTATTATCGAACTCCCCTCTTCAAACGTATTATTATCCGGCATAACAGGAATAAATTTAACACTTTTAAATTTTCCGGCCTTGGTTTTTAGTTCTTCTCTACCCCACATCACAATTTTAAAATCATAAAAAGTGTCTTCTAAAAACGAATATATTTCTACCGTATCTCCTTTATGTAGTTGACTAAAATCTACCGTGCGCAAATAAAGAAACCCTGACATGAACTCCCTCGTCAACCTACTCATTTCAAAGGATTCAAGTTCATTATAAGTACTTTTTTCAAAATCAAAATCCTTAACTCGTATAGAGTCTTCTCCAAAATCAAAATATACCACTTCATTTTTTCGGTATTTCCCTTCCACTAGTGTGCGGTAAGCAATATGCGTGACTAATGAACTTGTATCTACATAGGCTCCCCAATGGTCATCCACACCTGCCAGCCAATCTACAAATCCACTTGTTTTGCCATAGGAGTCTAACTTATAGCAGATACGATCCTTGACTTTATGCAAAGTAGGTTGAATTTGAAAAGTGCCTTTACCTACGGTGAATATGCCAAATGTAGCTTTATACTCTAAGTATTCTCCTCGTTTAAAGGTTGGCCGATCAATATAGGCATAAGCAGAATCTTCCTCCACTTGGGCATACCCAATAAAGGAAATAAATAATAAAAGGGTGCTAATAAATAGTTTCATACACGGGTATTATCAAACCTAATGCCAATTATACTGAAACATTATTTTCTCGAAGGGCATCATTCAAAGAAGTTTTTTTATTGGTGCTTTCTTTTCGGGTTCCAATAATTAACGCACAAGGAACATTATAAGTACCCGCAGCAAATTCTTTTGGGTAAGAACCAGGAATTACCACAGAACGAGGGGGTACATACCCTTTATAAATAACCGATTCTTCTCCTGTAACATCTATTATTTTAGAGCTGGCCGTTAATGTAACATTGGCACCCAGCACTGCCTCCTCTCCAATTCGCACCCCTTCAACCAAAATACACCTCGACCCAATAAAAGCATCATCTTCAATAATAACCGGAGCCGCTTGAATAGGTTCAAGCACCCCTCCAATACCAACACCACCACTTAAATGTACATTCTTACCAACCTGAGCACAACTACCAACCGTAGCCCAGGTGTCTACCATAGTTCCTGAATCTACATAGGCTCCAATGTTCACGTAGGAGGGCATCATTACTACTCCTCTATTTACAAAAGAACCGTACCTTGCAATAGCATGTGGCACTACCCGAACACCTAAATCTGCATAGCCAGATTTAAGCTTTATTTTGTCATGAAACTCCAACGGACCTACTTCAATTGTTTCCATTTTTTGCAGAGGAAAGTACAGGATTACAGCCTTCTTAATCCAGTCATTTACAAGCCAGTTTTCACCGTCAGGCTCGGCTACTCTTAGTGCTCCTTTATCTAAAAGTTCTACTACATTTTCAATGGCTTTTTGCGTGTCAGAATTTTTTATTAATTCTCTGTTTTCCCAAGCAGCTTCTATTAAATTTTTGTCCGTCATATTTCTGTATTACCTTAACATCTGTGAAAAGAAAAATTCTCATAGCGTCCTTCTTAAAACCAGTAAATGATATTCGCAGCTATGAAAAAATTGCCCAAACTTTGGCAACAAATTCAAGCTACAGTGTTTACTGTATCGGCTATTCTTCAAATATAGAATTAAGTAATAACAAAGTTAAGCTATTGCCATTATCATACTTTAATAAACGTGGCTTTGGCAGGATAAAAGCTCGGTGGGAAGCTTACAAATTATATGTTAAAGTTAAACCTGAACTAATTATAGTTAACTCCCCTGATTTATTGCTTGTTACATGTGTGTACAGAATATTATTTGGTATTAAAATTATATATGATTTGCGCGAAAACTACTTTAGAAATCTTTGGTACCAAAAAAATTATTTTTATGGCTTACGACACTTATTGGCTTTATTAATTAGAAGTAAAGAAGTATTTCTTTCTCCCCTATTCTCCCATTTTATACTTGCCGAAAAAGTATATGCAACCCAATTAAAGTTTATTGGCAATAGGTACTCCATCATCGAAAATAAAAGTTTAACTCCGGAAAAAATTCGAAACAACAAGCCGAAATCTGCTCCATTGCAATTTTTAATAAGTGGAACTATTGCCTCAGAATATGGTGTTTTGGAAGGTGTAAATTTCTTTACAGAACTTGAAAAATCAACTCCAAACATCTCCCTGAAAATCATTGGGTATTGTGCCAATAAACAACTGTTTAAAAAGTTAATTGAAATAGAAAAATCTAACCCAAAAATAACCTTAAAAATAGCAACTCGCCCTATCCCTCATGTAGAAATTGAGCAAGCAATTTTTGCATCAGATTTTGGACTATTACCCTACCGGAAAAACCAAAGTATTAAAGGCAAATGGCCTACCAAAATATATGAATATATGGCCTGCCAACTTCCAATAATAATTCAAGAAAATAAAACTTGGGATACATTTATTGCAGACAATAATGCTGGTGTTTCTATCAACTTTTTAAACCTCGTATTGCCTGACATGCCAAGCCTTTTTAACAAAGAATTTTATAATAGCCCATTACCTGAAAGTATCTATTGGACTTCTGCAGAAGCAAAGCTTACATCTGTGATAGAAAACTGCTTTAAAAAGTAAACTAATTTTATTTTTAGTCATATCTAAATTTATATTTATATTTGCTAAAAATAATTCAATGCTTACACATTCCGAAGAGAATTATCTCAAATGCATTTATCATTTAAGTGGCAAAGGCAATGAAGCGATTAACACAAATGCCATTGCCGAAAGCCTAGAAACCAAGGCGGCTTCTGTTACTGATATGGTTCAGAAATTGGCTAATAAGGGATTAGCCTCCTATGTAAAGTATAAGGGTGTACGCCTTACTACCAAAGGCGAAAAGGAAGCACTAAGGGTAGTACGCAAACACAGGCTTTGGGAAGTATTTTTAGTAAAGGAGCTTGGGTATAATTGGAATGAAGTACATGATATTGCTGAGCAATTAGAGCATATTCAGTCAACTACATTAATTGATAAGCTCGACAAATTTCTCGAATTTCCGAAGTTCGACCCCCACGGAGATCCTATACCAGATTTCAATGGAGTTATTGCTTCTAAACCCACTACTACCTTAAATATTCTTAAGCCGGGCGACACTTGTACCGTTATTTGTGCCAAAGACTCCTCTAGCAATCTATTGCTCTTTCTTGATAAAGTCCAGATTTCTCTAGGTTCAAAACTTGAAATAATTGATTATTTTGAGTTTGATGGCTCCTACTCTGTAAAAGTGGACAATAATTCTACTACCACACTTTCATCTAAAGTAGCTGAAAATATTTTTATAGAGAAATTATGAATACTGCAGCAATAAACTTAATTGTTTTTGTCCTTTTAGCAGCAATAGGGTGGATTTTACTAAAACTATATTCATCAAAAAGAATATTACACAGCAAAGCAAATAAAAACAAAACTCTTACCGAGGACATGCTCAAACAGCTTTACCATGTAGCCCAGAGTAAGCGTACTGCAACTATTAACGGGCTGGCTGGTGCCTTAAAAATTAGAAAGAGCAAAGTTTTGCAAATGGTAGTTCAAATGTCTCAGGCCAATTTAGTAGAAACCTTAAACGACACTATTCATTTAACGAGCGAAGGAAAGTCATACGCTTTAAAGATTATTAGAACACACCGCCTTTGGGAAAAATATTTGGCTGAAAAAACAGGACACCAGCCCTCTGATTGGCATTATTTAGCTGAAAAAATGGAGCATCAATTAAGCGAGAATGAAATATCGGCTCTTAGCAATACTCTTGGCAATCCTCTGTTCGACCCTCATGGCGACCCTATTCCATCGCATGAAGGCGATATTATTCCGGTAGAATGGATTCCGTTACCCACATATCCATTGAATACCCCTGGTAAAATAGCGCATATCGAGGACGAACCCGGAGCAATTTACCAACAAATTTTGGCCAAAAGAATGCTCATAGGTTCTCACATTAAGATTATTGAATCCGATAAAAATGAGATTATTATTAATTGCGAAGGCCAAGACCACTCATTTTCGCCTATTGTGGCTGCTAACATTAGTATTGTTCCTCTTAACCTTGATGAAGTTTATGAAGAACAAGCAAAACGACTCTCTTCCTTAAAAAAACATCAAAAGGCAGAAGTGATAAGTATCTCCAAAGAGTGTAGAGGAGCCAGCAGAAGGAGGCTGTTAGATTTAGGTATTTTGAAAGGTGCCCAAATAGAAGTTGATCTGGAAAGCCCGTTGAAAGACCCAATTGCGTATAAAGTACGTAATACGTCCATTGCGCTACGCAATTCTTTAGCAGATTTAATTCTCATTAAAAAACTACAATTAGATGACAATCAATAACCAGAAAGCATGCACAGATTGCGCCTTTCATAATACTGAAGGGTTAAAAAAAATGGGGGTTGATACCGGCAATGTTGATTTTGTTGTAGCACTTGCCGGTAACCCAAACACAGGCAAAAGCACTGTTTTTAATGCATTAACAGGCTTAAAGCAGCACACAGGCAATTGGCCAGGAAAAACCGTTCTTCGTGCCGAAGGCGGCTACTCTTATGCATCCAAAAAATTTAAACTTATAGACTTGCCGGGCACATACTCTCTCCTATCTACCTCGCAAGATGAAGAAGTAGCTCGTAATTTTATTTTATTCGGCAAACCAGATGTAACAGTAATTGTAGTGGATGCAGCAAGGTTAGAGCGAAACTTAAATCTTGTATTACAAGTATTGGAAATAACCAATAAAGCGGTGGTTTGCCTTAATTTATTAGATGAGGCAAAAAGGCACCAAATTACCATTGATGAAAGAGCTTTGGCGCGCGATCTTGGAGTACCGGTTGTAGGCACAACAGCCAGAAGCCAGCAAGGAATTCCTGAACTATTAAGCGCAATAGCTCAAGTAGCCCAAGGCGAAATTATCTGTAAACCTCATCGTGTAAAAAGTTTATCAAAACCTATTGAAGCATCGGTAAAAACACTTTCCAAAAAAATAGAAGCACAATTTCCCGGCTTGCCCAATAGCCGATGGTTGGCATTTAGGCTCTTGGAAGGCGACCAGCGAATTACCAAAGCAATTACAACCAATGAACTTAGCGAGCTAACAGAAGTATGACATCCAAAGAAAAAAAAGATTCGATTACTGCTTTGGCCGATGAGCTAAGATGGAACATTGGAGATAATTTCCATGACAAGCTCACAGAAGGCATTTATGCCGATGCGGCTGATATTGCCTCAAGAGCCGTTAAGCAAAAAGACCAACCTGAAAATGTTAATTTTGACAGCAGAATTGATTCCATTGTAACAAGTAAAATTTGGGGTTTCCCCATTATGATCGGGTTATTAGCCATTATTCTCTGGCTTACCATCGAAGGAGCCAATTATCCTTCAGGCCTCTTATTTACACTTCTTGTTGATACAATTTACCCCATCTTAAAAAATTTATCTTCTCAATTAGGAGCTGTATGGTGGATTGACGGTCTGCTTATTGATGGCATTTACATGGCAGTAGCATGGGTAATTGCTGTTATGCTACCTCCTATGGCAATCTTTTTCCCTTTATTTACTTTACTAGAAGACTTCGGCTACTTACCAAGAGTAGCTTTTAATATGGATGCCTTATTTAAAAAATCAGGGGCACATGGCAAACAAGCACTTACTATGAGCATGGGGTTTGGCTGCAATGCAGCAGGTGTAATTGCTACCAGAATTATTGACAGCCCCAGAGAACGATTGATAGCTATTATTACCAATAATTTTTCGCTCTGCAATGGTCGTTGGCCTACACAAATACTTATTGGCACCATCTTTATAGGAGCATTAGTACCTGATTCCTTATCCGGTTTAGCAGCTTCCGGCTCTGTTATAGGCATTGCTTTGCTCGGTATTGGATTTATGTTTCTGGTTTCCTGGGGGTTATCTACAACGGTGCTTAAAGGTGAAGTTTCAACCTTTACCTTAGAGCTTCCACCCTATCGCCCCCCCCGCTTTTGGCAAACGATTTACACCTCTATTATTGATAGAACTCTTATTGTTTTATGGCGTGCCATTGTGTTTGCAGCTCCGGCAGGAGCAGTAATTTGGCTGGTGGCCAACATTCAAATTGGCGAACTCTCTATTGCAAACCATCTCATAGAGTTATTAAATCCTTTTGGTTTTTTTATCGGCCTAAATGGAATTATCCTTTTAGCCTATATTGTTGCCATACCAGCCAATGAAATTGTAATTCCCACCATTTTAATGCTAACCGTTGCCAATTTAAAAATGGCAGGTATGGGTGAAGGAGATGGCGTTATGTTTGAACTTGACTCTGCTATGGAAACTGCAAATATTCTTGCAACTGGCGGATGGACTTTATTAACAGGAATTAATTTAATGCTGTTTAGTTTGCTTCATAACCCTTGCAGTACTACTATTTACACTATTTATAAAGAAACCAAAAGTTGGAAATGGACTACGGTAGCCAGTATTTTGCCAGTAGTTTTGGGCTTTGTGGTAACATTTTTAGTAGCTCAGGTGTGGAGGTTGTTTTAGAGTGACTAGTGTTAAGTCAAGTGTACTGTGTCGTATAAGCTGCCGATATTTTTGAGCTAGATGATGCGAAAAATACGCCCCTAGTCGTCTGTGTGTAGCCGAAGCTTTAGCGTAGGCACAAGCTACGGAAGTGTTTTTTAAAGAAGTATAGGGCGTTCGGCTAAAGTATGCTTGACTTGACACTAGCATATAAAGTGACTAAAGTTGAGGGTTAGGTTTAAAACTTCCAACTC
>CAZZML010000163.1:0-6992 GCA_964654735.1 uncultured Roseivirgaceae bacterium
TTGGTTAACCAAGAAAGATTGTCTGGCCTTACGCCAGACAATGACGAGCTAACCTTTAGTCAGCAAGAGACTGCAATAAACTCAGGTTTTAAGCTAATTTTACTTCGTGAAATCAAAGAAACAAGCTCCATCCCTCTATTTTATTGCCATTATTCCTAATGAGCCTCTCCAAGGCAAATTAATGAACTTAAAACAATGGGTATTTGAGGAAGTAGGTTCCAAAGGAGCTTTGCGTTCACCTGCCCACATTACCTTACTGATGCCTTTTAAATGGAAGCAAGAAAAGGAGACACTTCTCTTTGCCAGCCTTAAAAAACTAGCAGCCACTATTTCTAAATTCGATATTCGATTACTTGGTTTTAACTGCTTTGAACCCAGAGTGGTTTTTGTGGATGTAGAAGAAAATGAAATGCTTGTTGAAGCAAAAAACCAAGTAATAAAAATGGCTCGACAAGAGTTAAAGCTCAATTTCCTTAAAGATTTACGAGGTTTTCACCCCCATATAACCATTGCTTTTCGAGATTTGAAAAAACCTCAATTCTACAAGTTATGGGAGCAATTAAAAGAGAAGCCTTTCGAAGCCAAATTTGAAGCAAACTCACTTGCTTTACTCAAGCATAATGGCAAACGTTGGGATGTGTATAAAGAATTTGGGTTAACTTAGTTTATAATACCGAGATAAACGTTTTTTCTAATATAATGCTAAGAAAGCCCACCTAACATTGATGTTAACACCAAACATAAGAAACTTCTACACCCCCATTCAACCAACAGTTAAACAAGCATCTGAAAACGTAATTTATTTTGAGTTTTTGCCAGCTATTGAGCTTCAGAACTTTATTTATTGCTATTGGCAACTTAAAACCACTAAGGAACTATCTGAGCAATTTAACTATCGGGTAGTGGCAGATGGTTGTATAGACATCTTTTTTAAACTCAACAACCCAGACAATAATTTTGTGATGGGTTTTTGTAAAAATTATACAGAGTTTCCGCTTGAAAATACTTTTAATTATATTGGCATAAGGTTCCTCCCAACCATGTTTCCTCAACTTTTTAACATTAGTGCTTCTGAAATTAGTAACCGTTTTGAACAACTAAGTTCAGTTGTTCCGGAAACAGCCAGCTTCATTTCTGAAAACTTTCATCATAAGCTAACTATTAGCGAAATTAAAGCACTACTTGATAATTATTTTTTTCAGCTCATTGCAAAAGCGGATTTTGATAATGACAGCAGACTATATGGAGCTATGGAAATTATCTTAAAAAATGCTGGGCTGGTAGATATTGAAAAGGATTTAAACACAGGTATTAGTTCCAGGCAACTTCGCAGGCTTTTTGAATTTTACATTGGCGACACAGCCAAAACATTTAGCAGAGTGGTTCGTTTCCAAAATATTTTGAGGGCAAAGCCATCTAAACAGAGCTTAAGAAAAAACAAACTATTTTTTGATGTTGGTTATTACGATCAGGCTCATTTTATAAAGGAGTTCAAAAACTTTTATGGAGTTACCCCAACTCAGGCTTTTAGATAATTGAAGTTGTCCGATTTTTACAATTTTAAATGTGTGAAGTTCTGGAATTTTGTATTGATAATTGTAACTATTCAGGTCAAATTTTATGCATAAATTATACTTAACCGCTAAGAGCGCAATGGAATCGCAAAGAACGCAAAGAAAATTATGGCGAACTTTGCGCCACGCTTGAGGTGTTATGAAACTTTGCGAAAAGGGCATAATACTTACCTGAATAGTTGCTGATAAATAAAAATCATTTTTAAATAAAGAACTTATCAAATGAAACAACTTTCAATTATTCTTACAGCTATTTGCATCGTTGCAAACGCATATTCACAGTCGGATTCAATAATTAACACTACAAAAAAAATGAAACTAAATGCAGGAGTTATTACCACAAAACTGATAGAAAGCAAAGAGTTTTACACCGGCCTTTTGGGGTTTGGAGTTACCTTTGAAAACGAGTTTTATATATTACTTCACACACCCGATAAACAGACAGAAATCAGTTTTCTTCTACCAAACCACCCATCACAGCAACCATTTTTCCAAAAACCATTTTTGGGGCAGGGAATGTATTTAACCATTGAAGTTGGTGACGTAGATGCAACTTATAATGATTTAAAAAAGAAAGGGGTAGAAATAAAAATTGATATTAGAGACGAGCCTTGGGGAGACAGGCATTTTGCCATTGAAGACCCAAACGGGATTGGAATTGACATAGTAAAATACTCACCGCCACAAGAATAAAAATGGGAAATTAGAGTCCTCTTTAAGTCTTCTATTGCCCTAGCTTAACCCCAAACCTTAGATCCTTCCGTACAATTTTGGCAAATATCTATGCTTTTTCGGCTGGTAAGCAATTGTTGGCGAAATGAATTATATTTTTTGTTCCCCCAAATTTCTTTGAGGCGGGAGTCTTTTAAGAACCCCTGTTGATGCGCAGCGTCCTTATCAAAACAACATGGAACTACAGCTCCATCCCAGGTAACTACGGTGCTATGCCACATTTTCCAACACTGGTTTTTTAGCTTGTTTTTAAATGTGTAGCTACCATCTGGTAATTGTCTATATCGGTTATATTTTTTAATGGTAGGCATAAGAGCGTTGCCATTTTTGTAGTCATATAGCTGGGCGGTTTTAAAAGCCACTTTATCTATCCCCAATTCCTTGCCAAGGGCTTTTGCCTCTTCTATTTGGTGTTCGTTAGGCTTAACCACTAAAAACTGGAAAAGAATATAAGGAGTTTTAGACTTAAGCTTTTTCTTCCATTTAATAATATTTTTAGTCCCCTCAATAACCTTATCAAGTTTACCGCCAACTCGGTAGCTCTCGTATGTTTCTTGCGTAGTGCCATCAATGGAAATAATAAGCCTGTCGAGCCCGGATTCAATGGTTTTTTTCGAGTTTTTATCGGTTAGGTAATGTGCATTGGTACTAGTGGCTGTGTAAAGCCCTTTGGTTGAAGCATACTGAACTAACTCGGTAAACTCAGGGTGTAAATAAGGCTCTCCTTGAAAATAGAGCAGTAAATAAGAGGCAGTGCGATACGATTGATCTATAGTATTCTTAAAAAGTGTAGTATCCAACATGCCTGTGGGGCGTGTAAATGAGCGCAATCCACTTGGGCACTCCAGGCAGCGCAAATTACAGGAGGTGGTAGGTTCTATAGAAATACTTACCGGGTCTCCCCAAAGCATAGGCTTTTTAAACCATAGCGAAACATAATAACTGGTAGTTATTAAAATTAAATTCTTAATTCTATAGAAAGTAAGTTTCCTTACCCAATTCAAGCTGTCAGTAAACTGAGGTGTTAACATTTGGCATCCAAACTAATAAAATTTATCACTACAAAGAGAGAAGGGTGTAAGTTTTCGCAATAAATCTTTAGTGTTTCTTTGAGCATTTAAACCTAGCTAGCTACTTTTATCGTTTAAGTAGTTTCTAATTTCAATCATAGGTATAGATTATGAGGAAAACGCTAACCATATTTTTGCTTTTTTTTACGATTGGAGTTAATGCAGTTGCTCAAAAATTAAGCCCCCAAGCCACCGTTTCTATATTAACAATGGAGCCTGGACAAGAGGAACTATTTGCTGCATTTGGACACTCTGCCATAAGAATCCAAGACCCAACAAATGGGATTGACAAAGTATATAATTACGGCACCTATTACTATAATCAGCCCTATTTCTACCTCAACTTTGCTAGAGGGTATTTACTTTATGGATTATCCGTAAGATCTTACGATCGGTTTAAGGGGTATTATGCCTATTTTAATAGAGAGATTAAAGCTCAGTTCTTAAACCTTTCTTTGGTTCAAACTCAGGCCGTATTTGACTATATGGAAAATAACGCAAAGCCTGAAAATAGTATGTATTATTACGATTACTACTATAATAACTGTGCTACCAAAATTAGGGATGTATTTGTTGAAGTGCTTGGAGAAGATTTTGCAATTCCAGCGGAATATGTAGAAAACCCGGGTAAATCACTACGTAATCTTAATGATGATTATATTGAACAAGAGTTTCCTTGGGGCAAACTTGGGATAGACCTTTGTTTAGGATTACCAATAGATAAAATAGCCTCTGATTATGAATATATGTTTCTTCCCGATTACCTATACGAGGGGTTTGGGGTCGCCAAGATAAAAAGAGATAGTATTTGGGTGCCATCTGTTGCTAAGGAAAAAGTCATTCTGGCCTCTCGACCAATGGATACACCTGTAGTTTGGTTTACCCCTTTTGTAGCTTTCAGCTTACTGCTTGCTTTAGGGGTTTTATTATTGGTATTTCAGATTATAAAAGGGCTAAACTTTCGATTATTTGATTTTCTGCTTTTTTTCATCGCAGGAGCCCTTGGCCTGCTATTATTTTTACTGTGGGTAGCCACAGACCATAAGGCTGCAGCCAACAACTTTAATTTGCTTTGGGCGTTGCCCACACATTTAGCGGTAGCTTTTGCTCTACTTCGCAAAAAAGCAAAACGATGGGCTAATTGGTATTTAGCTTTGCTTATTCCATTCTCAATGGCCACATTAATTTTTTGGAAATTTATTCCACAAGATTTGAACGAAGGGTTTATTCCTATTGTACTTTTGGTAGTAGTTAGATCTTTTGCCATAATTTTAAGAAAATGAAAAAACAATTAAGTATTGCATTAATTATTATATCTGGTTTAAGTGCGTCCGCACAATCAATTGATAAAACCACTGAAATAAATGGAATTTCGCTTGGCATAAGCCAAGGTGAATTTGGAGATGATTTATTTTTGATAACTGGGGATGAACCTGCATATCAAGAAGCACCAAGTTTGCAGTTTACGCTTAAGCGTAAAATAAGATTGGGAATTAGAGATGCTTCCTATCAAGGAAGTGAATATAGAAAGTTTGGAAACTTTGAAGTGGCAAATATTACATTTCAGTTTTATGAAGATAAATTATTTAAAGTACAATGGACGTTTAGAAACAGACAAGCTTTAATAGATACGTATAATTATCTTTTGGATACTTATGCTGATAAATTTGGATCTTCGAAAGAAGAAGTATTTGATGACTTTAGGCAAGTTGAATGGCAAGGAAAATCGAAATACTTACAAGTTTTTATGGATACTGAATCGGATGTTACCTTGGTTTTTGAAGATGTAAAAGTGGCCAAACGTGTTCAAAAGGTTCTTGCAAAATCGAAGTAGGGGATACTTTCATAGCATAGCCGATGTTTAATTTTAAAGAAGCTCAACTTGAGCAGTTAGCAATTCACTTTATTGGCAATGCTGCTGATGAGGAAGGGATGAACCTTTCTAAACAGCTTGTACAAGTAGATGCTGATATAACTACTTTATTAAAATCTTATTTTCTCAAGCCCTTTAAAGAGCAAGAACTTTATACGTTTCATCACGGATCAGATTTAGAATTAAATGAAATATTTCATTATGCCTCCGCTATTTTTGATGACCCAGCAAGCCTTTATCTGCAATCGATAAATATTGCTAAGCACTTATACGAATCTTCTTCTCACCCCAATATAAAACCTGGAGAATTATACATTAGCTATTTTGATGAATGTGTAATTAATGGAGAAGTTGTGGAGGTGTTGGGTATTTTTAAATCTGAAAATAAGGATACTTATTTAAAAGTGTACCCTCAGGGAGAAGGGTACGGACTTGAAGGTGAACAGGGAATTAATATTAACAAATTAGATAAAGGCTGTTTAATTTTTAATACCGAGAAGGAATCAGGCTATAGGGTTGCAGTAATTGATAATACTAATAAATCGAGCGAAGCACAATATTGGCTCACGCAGTTTTTAAACATTAGGCCTAATGAGGACAGCTATTACCATACAAAAAACTATATATCGTTGTGTAAAGAATTTGCTGAGGAGGCGTTTCCTGAAGCAGATAAAGTTGATAAAATTGACATGGTAAATAACGCTGTTGAATTCTTTTCAAAAAAGGAATCGTTTAATATTGAAGAGTTTAATAATGAGGTTATGCAAGATGAAACGATGATTGAAAAGTTTCAGAGTTATAAAAACACCTTTCAAGAAACCAATGATGTTCCTGCGTTTGATGAATTTGATATATCAAAACAAGCAGTTAAGCGGAGTAAGCGATTTATTAAATCGGTAATTAAGCTAGATAAGAATTTCCACGTTTATGTGCATGGTAATAGGCAAAATATTGTGCGAGGCTTCGATGAACAGCTAAATATGAACACCTACACACTTTATTTTAAGGAGGAGTCTTAAAAAACCTGAGGAATTAATAAGCTGAACCCTGCACTTAAAAAATAGTTGTTTTCAGAAACTCCTTTACCAGCTGAAACATCCAGTTGCATTTTAGGAGAAAGCAAGTAAGTGAGTCCTCCGTCAAAACCAAGGGTTGCAGTTTCTAAAGTTATTTACAAATCCATACCCCTCAATAAATAAACCTAGTTTTTCAGAAATTGAATACCCAAGTGCTAAGGTATAGATTCCTATTCCTTTTGGGTTTGTGTTATCGGTTGCCCAACCCAAATTATAGCCAAGACTAAATTTATTAGAAAGTGTATGCGAAAGAGAAAACACCTTTTAGCCAAAGGTTTGTTATGTTCTGGTTGTTGGTTGCCAACAGGCAAAACTATATGAGAGAGTAATGCAATTTCAGGTCTTAGTCCGCTCTCTGTTGTTAAATTAATTTTTGTTCCAACTTGCACATTGTCCATGCCATAGGTACTTCTCTGCTTTTTCGGAAGTGATGGGTTGTGTGTTTTTTCGTTAATAAACTGATTAAATATCCTGAGTTCAACATTCTTAAAAAGCCCTATTCGAGCTAATACAGCAGGAAATTGGTAAAGTGTAGTCTTAAATTCAGTAGGCTCAGTAGGCTGCTCAACAAACATTAAAACACCAGTTTCTATCTGAATACTTTTATGCGGTACAGCTCGTGAAGATTCAGTTAAACCCGCATTATGCAATAGGGTTCGTAATGAGG
>CAZZML010000164.1:0-6966 GCA_964654735.1 uncultured Roseivirgaceae bacterium
ACTACAAATGGCCTCTACAAAGCGTTTGAGCTGTTTGTGGCGAAGATGAGCTAAATTTATTTCAGGATCTGAAAAGAGAGTGACTTTTTAATCAATCAGATTAAACAATCTACTCCACCTAATTTTATCCGTAAAACCTCCATTAGGGTTTATTGACATCCATATAAATAAGGCCTTGCCTACAATATGGTCGGCAGGCACAAACCCCCAAAACCTAGAGTCTAAAGAGTTGTGTCGGTTATCGCCCATCATAAAGTAGTAATCCTGTTTAAAGGTGTAAGAGGTAATTGGTTCACCATCAATCTTCAACGTTCCATTAGCAATATCAACAACATCATTTCCTTCGTAAAATTGAATTACATACCCATATTTGGTAAGGGTTTCATTATTGATGTCGATTGTCATTCCTTCGGCCGGTATTACCATTGGACCCCAAAAATCGGTGTTCCAAGGGTATTTTGTTGCATCAGGATATATTCTGCCTTCTGCTTGTCCTTCTTGAGCCTCAGCAACGGTGACACTAGTAATAAATGAAAGTTTTTCTAGCTCTGTAGCAGTTTTTGGCTCCGTAAAAACCAAATATCCATCTCCCATTTGATATACTTCTGTAATGTCGTATTTATCGAAAATTCGTTGACTAAGATTCTCGCTGGTTTTAATAAAATATTTGTATTGCATTTCAGGAGGATTCTCAGCAGGTTCATCGTTAATATATACCTGCAAGCCTTTTATCTCAACCTTATCTCCTGCAACTCCAACACATCTTTTAATATAATTGGTTTTTAAATCTACAGGATATTCTAATTCAGTAGGGTGGTTAAACACTACCACATCGTTTCGTTTTACACTTGAAAAACCCGGCAATCTGTACTGTGGTAGTTGAATCCAATCGAGGTAAGAGGGTATTTTGGTGCCCCAAATAAATTGGTGAGTAAGAGGTACTTGCAAAGGTGTTGCGGCTGTTCTAGCTCCATAATGCATTTTACTTACAAACAAAAAATCTCCTACTAATAAAGATTTTTCCATAGAAGGAGTAGGTATAGTGAATGCCTCCATAATTAACCAACGAATAATGGTGGCTGCTATTACAGCAAAAACGATAGCGTCCGTCCATTCTTTAATTTTTGATTTAGGCTTATCGTCCTTCTTTTTTTTACCTAGGAAGCTAAAAAAGCTTTTCTTTTCCTTATTTTCTGTTTCCATTTTTTACTTTTTTCTATTGAGTTTTTTTTGACCATTAAAAATTAAAACTCACAAAGGATGCTTTTATTATTCTATTTTCCAATGAAAAGGCTTCGGTCAAAGGGTTAAAAATTCGTTCATCGATAACATTCCTTTTGCTTTGGTATTATAAATCCACTCGGCCACAGCCAAAGCACCTTTGGCAAACCCTTTTCGGTTATGCGCCACATGAGTTAAACTAATCTCGTCTATTTTAGAAGAATAAGTAACTGTATGCGTACCTGGAACATTGGGTTCACGTTTAGAGTTAATGCCTAGTTTAGAGTTATTATTGGAGACCTGATTTACCCATCCATCCATACTTCGTGCATCAATAATGGGCTCTGCAAGGCTAATGGCAGTACCACTTGGCCTATCTTTTTTTTCGGTATGATGAATTTCTTCGAGGCTTACATTATAATGTTTACTCGAAAGCAATTTAGCTGCAAACTCATTTAGTTTAAAAAATAAATTTACACCTATGCTATAGTTTGAAGCATAGAAAAAACTACCATCATTATTCAAGCAAGCTTGTTCAATTTCATTCCATTGGTTTAGCCAGCCCGTGGTGCCACAAACCACTGGTATGCCTTTACTTAAACATGATTTTATGTTTGTTACAGCAATAACAGGGTTGCTAAATTCAATAACTACATCGGTATTAGTGCCGGTTAATTCGGCTAATTGAGAATGGTTATGTTCATCAATTTTATAAGAGATACTATGACCAGCCTTGCTTGCTAATTCTTCAATAGCGACTCCCATTTTACCATAACCTACTAATGCAATTTTCATTTTCTAAAATTTTACTGAAAAAGTTAAGCCTGTTGAGAAAGCATTATTTGGCAAAAATTGAATACTAGGGTTGACTTGAACAGAAAGGTCTTGGTTAACATCAAACTCAATCAAATGTGCATCTACATGTGCATCGGCAATTTGTAACATGTAAAATAAAACACCAAAAATAACCATCATATCTCTCATTCTACGGTATTGGTCTCTACCACTTTTTAAAATAGAGGCATCTAATGAGGTTTCATTTTCAAATCCGGGTTGATTGCCATTTTTTTCATAGAGCAAATTTTTATTATAAAATTGGTATAGATCGTTATTCCAATCTATAAAATATGCAAATCCTGCTATTCCTCCCCAAACGAGTGGTATTTTCCAATATTTTTTGTTATACACTTGACCTAAGCCAGGCACAGCGGCCGAATACCAGGCTGCCTTTTTAGGGTCATGGCCTTCTGTCATCATCTCAAAATTTTCAACATTCTCAGGTTCTTTTAGTGCTCTAAAACCGATAATGCTATCTTGTTGATACGTTGGGTTTGGTGGCAATGTGTCTGTTTCCACCTCTTGTGCAAAGAGGGATGTTGGTATTCCTAATAATATAAGCGCAAGAAAAAAACGTATCATAGACTAATGTCCAGTATTTCTAATATTCTGTTTAAGTCCTGAGTTGAAACAAACGGTATTTTTATTTCCCCTTTATTTTTGTTATCTGCTTTAATCTGAATTTTTGATCCGAAATGAGATGATAACTCAGATTGGAGCTTTTGAATTTCAGGACTATTATTTGTGGGCTTTGCAACCAGTTTTTCAGAATCAGAAGAAGTCAAAAACCGTACCATTTCTTCCGTTTTTCGAACAGATAACCCTTGTTGGATTATTTTCTTAAAAATATCTAGTAAAACTTCTACATTTTCAATGCCAATAAGTGCTCTTGCATGCCCCATAGAAATGGCACCTTCCTGAATGCTTGCTTGCACATCGGGTGGTAGTTTCAGCAGGCGTAAATAATTCGTAACTGTGCTTCTTTTTTTACCAACACGGTCTCCCAATTCTTCTTGTTTTAAGCCACATTCAGTAATTAACTGTTGGTAGCTCAATGCAACTTCAATGGAGTTTAAATTTTCTCTTTGAATATTTTCAATGAGAGCCATTTCCAGCATTTGCTGGTCGTTGGCAGACCGAATATAGGTTGGAATGGTTTTTAGTCCTGCTAATTTTGATGCCTGAAGCCTTCTTTCTCCGGAAATAAGTTGATAAGTGTCAGTCGTTAGCTTTCTAACAGTAATGGGCTGAATAATTCCTTGTGTTTTAATCGAATCCTTTAATTCATTAAGAGCCTCTTCATTAAAATGAGTTCGAGGTTGAAAAGGATTAACTTCAATACTTTCCAACGAAATCTCATTAATGCTATTACTCGAAGCAATGGCAGCTTTTCTAGGCATCTGTGGAGTGTTGCCGGGCGAATCATTTAGTAATGCTCCCAAGCCTCTTCCTAGCGCATTTTTTCTTTTAGCACTCATTCTTCGTTATTTTCAATAATTTCCTTGGCAAGATTTAAATAACTAATGGCTCCTTTACTATCGGCATCGTGCTCTAAAGCAGGCACTCCAAAACTTGGGGATTCTGATAATTTAATATTTCGAGGAATGATGGTGTCGAATACTATATCTTGAAAATGAGTTCGAACTTCTTCTACTACTTGATTGGACAAACGCAAACGAGTATCGTACATAGTTAGCAAAATTCCCTCAATGGCTAGTTCTGGATTTAAGCGAGATTGGATAATTTTAATAGTGTTTAATAGCTTACCTAGTCCTTCAAGTGCAAAATATTCGCACTGCACAGGTATTAATAGGGTATCTGCAGCCGTCATGGCATTAATGGTAATTAACCCTAAAGAAGGCGAACAATCAATAATTATATAATCATAATTATCCACAATAGGAGCGAGAGCTACTTTCATTTTCTCCTCTCTATTTTCCAAATCAATCATTTCAATTTCGGCACCTACTAAATCTATATTAGAAGGAATTAAATGAAGATAATCTGTATTGGTTTCTAATATGGCTTCTTCCACAGGTGCGCCATCTACCATGCATTCGTAAATGCTAGATTCGATTGATTTAGGATCAATCCCTACCCCTGAGGCACTATTTGCTTGAGGGTCGGCATCAACTATTAATGTTTTATATTCTAAGGCAGCCAAACTTGCAGCAAGGTTTATTGCTGTGGTAGTTTTTCCTACTCCTCCTTTTTGATTTGCTATTGCAATTACTTTTCCCATAAAAAAACGTGTTGCCTAATCCGATTACTATAAAAAATCAAGTCTTATTATATGGATTTTTCATCCAAAAATTAAAATTGAAGCACCAGCAAAGATATGAGAATAATTGGTAGTTGAAATAATAATTATCAATTATCAAATAACAAATAAAATAAGCTTCTAATAAAACTCGTTCATCGTCATTCAGAATGTAGTGAAGCCTGCCTACCGCAGGTAGCAATCTCAACATTATTAGAAATAACGATTGTTGAGATTGCTTCGCTTCGCTGTTCCTACCATTGACGGATTTGTATAAAGAGGTTCCAAATTATCCTATTTTTTATTCCGTCATTTCCCTCCGCTGATTTTCAAAAAAATCCGTGCTCGCAATGACGAAGTTTAAAGAGTTTTACTAGAAGCTTATTTAACTTAAAAACTATTTCTTCTTCCCTTTCTTAGCCTCTTCACTGGCTTTCATGGCGTCTTCTAATTTTGCCATAAATTTAGATTTTTTCTTTCCGCCTTTTTTTCTGTTATCTTCTAAAACAGCTAATATTTTGTCTTCATCAATATACCGTTTAATTAATGCTTGTTGCCCAAATGTTATTAATGTTGACAAGAAATAATAATAACTTAAAGCGGCCGGGAAACTGTTAAGTACGAACATAAAGATGACAGGCATCATATAGCTCATAGTTTTCATTGGGCCTTGAACGGTACTCATTTGGTTATTGCTCCAGGTATAAAGTATCGTAGAAATTGTCATTAAAATAACGAACAAACTTACATGGCTTCCATAGTATGGAATCTCAAACGGTAAGCTCATTATGGAGTCATAAGTAGATAAATCATCGGCCCATAAAAAGGGTTGTTGACGCAGTTCGATGGAGCTTGGAAAAAAGCTAAACATCGCATATAAAATAGGCATTTGAAGCAGCATAGGCATGCACCCACTTAGTGGGTTTACACCCACTTGTTGGTACAGTTTCATCTGTTCTTGTTGAAACTTTTGTTGGTCATCACCTAATTTTGCTTTAATCTCGTCCAATTCAGGCTTTAATACCTTCATTTTAGCCATAGATAAGTACGACTTATACGAAAGCGGTGACAGAGCCAGTTTGATAATAAGTACTAATATGAAGATTATTAACCCATAGCTGGCAATGTAATTATCTAACCAGTTAAAAATTGGCACAACTACCCATTTGTTAATAAGGTCAATACCTACAATGCCTAGGTACACATTTTCTTGGAACCCAGGTGCTACCTTTTTCATTATTTGGTAATTATTAGGGCCGTAATAATAGGATAGTTCCAAATCTCCATTGGATAAAGCCGAACTCGGAATGCTTAAGCTAGCAGTTGCTGTTTTGTCTATAATTAGGCTGTTAACATCTGCTTCTGTAGTTAAACTTCCATTTGAAAACCCATTTGGTGCAATAATTGAAGCACTGAAAAAATGCTGTTTAAAAGTTACCCAGCTCAAACTACTCACTATTTCATGTTCTACATCTGTGCTTCTTTCACTTAGCTCATCAAAACTGCCATCTTGCTGGTAGTAGGTAATAGTGGATTTAACCCTTGAGGTTGTTACATCTTTTTCGGTAGCTTTTAAATCAGTTTTCCAATTAAGGGTTAAGCCATTGGTAAGAATGGCCTGCATTCCGTTGGCCTCAACTTTATAATCAATTTTAAACCCATTTGTTTTAGGAATAAAATAATGCTGCTTGATGGTGCCACCAGTTTCATCTGCTAACGTAAACGTGACCTGAATGGTGTCATTGGCTTCTCTTTGTTCCACAGAATAGAATAAATCGTAAAGATTAACTTCTCTTCCATTTTGCCTTGCAATTAATTTTTGAATTCGGCTATTCGCATCGAGTAAAATTAATGGTTCTTGCGTGTAGGTTTTATAGTTTTTTAATTCAACCTCTTCAATTACCCCCCCTTTAGTATTAAAAACTAATCTTAAGTCTTCATTTTCAACTGTTATTAGTTGAGAAGTGCCTTTTGCAGCTGCGGCTAAGTCACCATACTGCTGTTGATTAAGGATCTGTTGTACAGAATCTGGTAAGGCAGGAGCTGCGTTTAATTGATTAGGTTGCTGCTCTGTTACAACTTGCTCAGTGGTTTGTATAGGTTGTTCAACCAATTCTGGTTGTTCACCAAAAAAATAAAAGTAAACCATTACCATAAGGCTTATCAGTAATAAACCAGTTGCTTGATTTTTATCCATTATATTATTTACTGTGTTTTAGATTTTTTGTAATCGATGGTGGCTTTTACAAATTGAACAAACAAAGGGTGAGGGTTTTGAACTGTGCTTTTTAGCTCTGGGTGGTACTGTGTGCCCACAAACCAAGGGTGTCCTTCTAATTCAACTATTTCCACCAAATTTGTATCATGGTTTACTCCACTAGCTTTTAAACCGGCTGATTCCATTTCTTTTAAATAAGCATTATTAAACTCATAACGATGCCTATGGCGTTCGTTAACTTGTTGCTTGCCATAAGCTGTAAATACCTTACTGCCTTTTTTAAGAGTGCAAGGATAAGAACCTAGTCGCATTGTACCACCCATTTCCGTAATCTTTTTCTGTTCTTCCATTATGTCGATTACTGGGTGTGGTGTGTTGGTATCCATTTCGGTGGAGGCTGCCTTTTTATGCCCAAGTACGTTTCTTGCAA
>CAZZML010000165.1:0-6897 GCA_964654735.1 uncultured Roseivirgaceae bacterium
GGCAGACACTTAAAATGCTCATAACAAATATTCATGAATTAATCAGGCTATAAAAGCCAGTTTAACGTCTTCGGTAGCCTTGTTTTATTGGAAGCGTTGGACAGATAACACTGTAAAAAGTATAACTAAGGCTTACACCCGCAAAATAGTACTTATCGTTATCTTCAGAATTGCCATACTGATAATTTTTTGCGAACAAATCTCCTTCTGAAATGTTATCAAGGTAATCGAAAAGAGTTGCTCTAACTCCTGCTTCTACTGAAAATGACCATTTGGGTGTTGCTCTAAACCTAACCCCAAAAGCCAAAGGTATAGCCATTTGAATATCACTATATGTTGCTGTTTTATTTTGATGACCCAGCATTCCAAAAATGCCAATCCCTCCATAAAAATAGGGCGACCAGTTTTGAGGAGCATTTTTACTTCTAAAATCTAAAAAATAATATTCGATCCCTGCTGTAAACTCATATAAAAATATATTAAAAGCACTTGCCCTAGCAACAGAAAAAGCATCGATTGGTTTTGCATCAGTACCTGCTAACTTACCAGCTAAAAATGAAATTTTTAAACTTATATGGTCTCTCATATTATACCTGTAAAATACAGTACCTGCAGGTTTAATAGGGTTGGCTAGGGCATTACGAGATAAATCACCTGTATATGAAAGAACACCAATACCGCCCCCAATCTCTCTTTTTTGGCTAAAGCCTAAGGTGGTTGATAGAAATAAGCAAATAAAAATGGGAACCCAATACTTTAGCTGAATTCCCATTTCAATATTTTTAATCATATTTAAATTATCTAAACTTGGCTCTTCTAAAAGAAGAACCTAAAATATAGCTTACTTTAATACTTGTAACGTAATAAATGTCATTATCGCTTGCGCCTCCTCTTTTATTTGATTCTAGCTCTGAGCCAAATCCGTTAACAACTGTATAGACATTACGATTTCTTCCTGTATAAGGTCTAACATCCCATCCCGAGATATATTGTGATCTATCATCACCAGATTTAGCACCTGTTGGTTCAACCGACCTATCAGACATTGCCCTAGCCAAGTCACTACCAAGTACATCTAAATCTACATAATTGCGGCTAATGTCATCTATGTAATCAAAAAACAAATACCTAAAGGTAATGTCAAACGAAATATCCAAGGCTTCACCTAACTTATAACGAGCACCTAAACCAAATGGTATAGACACTTGCCATAAACTATAAGGTTTAATTCCAAAATTAGCATCGGTCGGTAGTAAGTCTGCATACTGCCCTTCGGTTCCTAAGGGTTGAAGTTTAACCCATTGACCAGCTTCAGGTAAAGCTGCACCCCCAGTTTGCACATTGGTATCAGAAACTATTGCTTGAGGGCTATGGTAAAATCCTGCAATACCAATTAAGACATACGGTGTAATTTGAACTCTACTTAAATACGAACCTTGATTTTGAAACAGATCAAAAATTCCAACAACAGCTAGCTCGGTAATATTGTTTTTAAAATGCAAATTTCTTGCATACCTATATTTAGAATTATCTCCTGTCGGATCAGCAGCTTTATTATCATCGCTAAATAAGGTGCCATACGACAGCGATGCCTGAAGGGTATAGCGTGGTCCAATTCTATAACCAAATGCACCAGAAAACCCTAATCTTGTTGAAGATATTTTAGTGCTGCCAATGGTAGATTTTGGTGCAATGTCACCAAAATAATTCATTGAATTAATGCCTGCACTTATGTAGTAATACTTTTTTTGTTTTGTAAATCCATTTTTCTTGCCTTTAAAGTTTGCCATGGCTTTGTTATTTCTCTTTATCTGTTTACGATTGATTTGAGAAAATCCAACTGACACCGTAAAAGCTAGCAAAATGGTTAAAATTAATTTTATAAGTCGTTTCATCTAAGTAATTACCTTTATATGTGGAATTGCAGTTACGACAAAGGTATTTAATCCTACACGAATTAAAAAATACCTGTCAATTTCTATAGTCGATGCCCCAATTAAGTTTATTTCTCATAGTGGCAAATTGATTATAATCATTAAACTTAACCAGCTTTCCTGATTTTCCAAACTTTTTTATTCTAATTTGTACTTTCGAAGAGACAGTGGCAGATCGAGAATCTAAAGAAACAAGCACATTATCACTTCTCGCTTCAATTTCAAATGATATTTCGCGATGGTCTGAAATAACCAATGGTCTTGCATTTAAATTGTGCGGGCTTACCGGGGTTATTACAAAATTATTCGATTGAGGAAGCACTAATGGACCTCCACAACTAAGTGAGTAACCAGTTGATCCTGTGGGAGTTGAAATTATTATTCCATCTGACCAATAGGTATTTAAATACACACCATCTAAAAGCACCTTTACTTTAATCATCGAAGAGGTATCTCTTTTAAGAATAGTAAAGTCATTTAAAGCAAAATTATGAGTATCAAAAATGGGTCGGTCGGACACCATTTGCAAAAGTATCCGTTCATCAATTTCATATTCACCTTTACTTAAGGCTAACACTGCCTTTTCAATTTTTTCTAACGAAGTAGTAGCCAAAAAACCTAACCGCCCCATATTAACACCTATAATTGGAATTTCATATTCTCCTACATGTGTAAGTAACTCCAAAAGAGTGCCATCTCCTCCAAAAGAAAACGCAAATTCAGAGTTTCTAAGCTCGTTGCTAGTTGTGTACTTATTGAGGTCTTCAATTCCAGAAACTTCTATCTCACTACAGATTTTAAAGAATTTTTCAGAAATAATTGCCGTAAAACCATAGCTTATCAAAATAGAGAAAAAAAGCTCTATTTGATGTTTATCTCCTTTATCAAAGGCTTTTCCATGAACTGCTACTTGTTTATCCATAGTTTACATATCTAAATACTTAAACAAAATACCCAAACGCTCTTGATCAGATTCTGCATCATCTTTATGCTGCAACCTTGCAATTACCTTAAATTCGAATCGCTCAAGCGTAGCAACTAATCGTGATATATCTTCACTATTTACTTTTAGTGTCAATTTAATTTTTTCAGCACTCAATTCATCTTTCTTTATAGAACTACTTAATATTTTATACCCTTCAGATTCAACAATTCTGCTAATTTCAGATAAGGAATAGTCGATTGATTTTATGGAAATGATAATAATGGCTCCTGTAGCTTGAACAGCCAATGTTTGAGAAAGTGCAGAAATCGTATCTTTTATTGTTATTACACCTACAAATTCATCTTTGCCATTTACAACTCCGATGAGTTCGATGTTGTTGCTAGAGGCAAGTTTAATTATTTCGAAAAAATATGCTGAACTATTTACCTTACAGTGGCTACACTCCAGCTCAATATCTTTAATATAGGAAACCTCTGCTTGTTGGTCTAGAATTAAATTTTTAGAAATTAACCCTAAAAACTGCCCTTTATGAACTACCGGAAGTTGATTGCACCTAAATTCATCCATCCAAACCAAGGCAAGAGCCGTTGTATCCGACAATTTTAATGGCGGAATCATCTCATTTATAAGCTCAGATGCTAACATGTTCCTGACCTAAAAGGTGTTTTTCTAAAATTTCATTAAATTTATCTGGCTGCTCCATCATAGGGGCATGGCAACAATAGTCTATAAATTCAAGTGTTGAGTTTGGTATCAATTTATTAAACTCATGTGCAACAGCCGGTGGAGTTATAGTATCATTTAACCCCCAAATGAGTAATACCGGTGCTTTTATACTAGGCAGTTGATCAGCCATATTATTACGTTGTGCCGACCTTGCTATGGCTATTAATCGTAATGTTTTTTGAGGGCTTTTAAACGTTTGATATACCTCTTGCACATATTCTTCCGATACCGTATCGGGGTCATAAAAAGTATAACCAACTTTTTCTTTTACATAATCATAACTTTGAATTCTTGGGAAAGACCCCCCCATTGAATTTTCAAATAATCCTGAGCTGCCTGTTAATACTAGCTTTTCTACCTTTTCAGGGTGCTGGAGTATATATGCCAAACCCACATGGCCTCCTAATGAATTGCCCATAACAATCATATTATTAAAATCGAAGACCTCCACAAATTCCGTAACAAATTTGGCAATGCCCTCTACCCCTGATTTTTTTAAGGGGAGTGTGTAAATAGGCAACATAGGAATAATTACCCGATAGTGCTTAGAAAACTTGCTAACTACTTTCTCCCAATTACTTAACGCTCCAAATAGTCCGTGAAGAAGTAAAAAGGTTTGCCCTTCGCCTTCATCAATATAACTATATCCGTTTTTTTCTTTTAATTCCATATAATACTTGGTATCGCCACCAAATTAATACATCTTATTAGATTTCTCTAAATTATTTGGTAGCAGAATCAATTAATTCACCTAAGCCTTCAAAAATATCTGAAACTGCAGGGATAACACCATCGAGCATAGAGGCTAGTGCCGGAGCAACAGGTTTAATATATTCTAAAAGCAAAGATTCTTGCTCCCAATCGCTAGGAAAGCTTATTTTAAAGACCCCCGCCACCCAAATAAGCGAAGAAACTAAAAAGGCCCACATAAGTACTCCTATTAATGCACCTGCCAATTTGTCAATTCCTCCCAACAGTATCATTTGTGCAAATTTTTTCAATAATTTACCTATAAAATTTATACTTATAATAATGCCAATAAAAATGACGATAAAGGCTAAAATGGGAATTATTTTTCCTGTTAACCCAAAATCATTAATCAAGATGGAAACTCCCCAATTTAAGAAATAAAATCCACCAAAAACACCAAGAATTAATGCCAGCAATGATATTACCCCTACAATAAAGCCTTTTTTAAAACCACTATAAGCGCCTATTAATATAGGAACTACCAGTATCAAATCTAGCGTATTCATTATTGAGCTAACAACTCTTTTACCAATGCAGAAATCATCCTTCCTTCAGCTTTTCCTGCCAATTTTTTAGTTGCAGCACCCATTACTTTACCCATATCGGCAGGGCTGGTCGCCCCTACTTTGGCAATTATTGATACAAGTGCTTCTCTTACTTCCGACTCTTCCATTTGCTTAGGAAGGTATTTAGAAATCACCTCGTACTCAAAAAATTCTTTATCAGCCAAATCGTCACGTCCCTCTTTCTTAAAAATCTCGCCACTTTCTTTTCGTTGTTTAGCTGCTTTCATCAAAAGTTTCATTTCAGTATCTTCCGAAATTTCCTCTTTGGCTCCTTTTTCAGTTTCTGCTAAAAGAATGGCAGATTTAATACTTCTAAGTGCTGTTAACTCCTCTTTGCGCTTGGCAAGCATTGCTTGCTTTATATCTTCGTTTATTGTTTCCTTCAGACTCATTTTTCTATTTTTGTTTGGTTAAATTAATAACTTGCAACAAAAATAGGAATTCTATTGATATGGCAACCCGTTTAAGTGTTAATGTAAATAAAATTGCTACTCTTCGTAATGCAAGAGGTGGTGATAATCCAAACGTAGTACAAGTTTCAAAAGACCTTGAAAAGTTTGGTGCTCAAGGAATTACGGTACACCCTCGCCCAGATGAACGACATATCACTTATCAGGATGTACTCGACTTATCTAAGGTTGTTACTACAGAATTTAACATTGAGGGCTATCCTGACCAAAGGTTTATGGATTTGGTGTTAAAAGTAAAACCTACGCAAGCCACTTTAGTGCCCGACCCTCCAAAAGTGCTTACCTCAAATGCAGGTTGGGACACCTTAAAACATAAAGATTTCTTAAAAGATATTATTCAAGAGCTGAAAGCGAATGGTATTAGGACTTCCATTTTTGTTGATACTGATTTGAAGAATATTGAAGGTGCTATAAAGGTTGAATCTGATAGAATTGAGCTTTATACAGAGCCTTATGCAAGTGGCTTTACTTATAATAAAGAATTGGCAATAAAGCCATTTGTAGTAGCCGCTGAAAAAGCAAAGGCATTAGGGCTTGAGATAAATGCCGGGCACGATTTAGACTTAGAAAACCTAAACTATTTTGCTAAGTCCATTCCATTTTTAGAGGAAGTTTCCATTGGTCATGCACTTATTAGCGATGCCTTATATTATGGGTTAGAAAATACGGTTCAAATGTATCTGCAACAATTAGATATTTAATGAAGCTCAATTATAAAGAAACAGGAGAAGGAAAACCGTTAGTTATTTTACATGGTTTATTTGGCTCATCTGATAACTGGATAAGCATTGGTAAAAATCTGGCAAATTCGCATAAAGTATTTTTAATTGACCAGCGAAATCATGGTGATTCGCCACATAGCAATGTATTTACGTATGAAGCAATGGCTTCAGATTTGAAAGAATTTACAGAAGCCCATTCAATTGCTAAGTTTGATTTAATAGGACATTCATTAGGAGGTAAAACAGCCATGTTGTTTGCAACACAATACCCTGAATTAGTGGGTAAATTAATTATAGTTGACATTGCTCCTAAGCAATACCCTGTACATCATGATACTATTCTTGAAGGGTTGAAATCAATTGACTTGGATACGCTTAAATCTCGTGGTGACGCAGATAAAGCCTTGGCTCCTTATGTACCCATTTTAGGAATAAGACAATTTCTACTAAAAAATTTAAAACGAACACCTGAAGGCTTTGGGTGGAAAATAAATTTAGATATTATTGAAAAGGAAATTGGCGAAGTAGGAAAGCCATTGCCCAAAAACGCTGTTTTTGATAATCCAACTTTATTTATACGAGGTGGTATGTCAAATTATATTTTAGAAGATGATATGGAATTAATTCACAAGCACTTTCCAGTAGCTAATTTAGCAACAGTAAAAGGAGCAAGCCATTGGGTACATGCCGAAAAGCCTCAAGCGTTTTTAGATGAAGTAATTCAGTTTTTACCTTAAATCCGCAAGGAACTTTGTGATGAAAGCCATAAGATGTTGTTAGTCA
>CAZZML010000166.1:0-6885 GCA_964654735.1 uncultured Roseivirgaceae bacterium
GTCCCGAAAGCTTTCGGGATTAATTTTGTTGTGTTTTCTTAGAGGCACTATTTAGAGAACGCATTACTAGGTAAGGTTTTGAAAGTAAAGAATCCACCTTCTAACCTGAATAATTCATGAATAATCTATTACAAGCCATAATATGATGTCATTCAGTCACTTGCTCAATAGTTGGTACTCACCAATATGCTACATTGATTCCGTTCCAAATATCTGTGCGAGCACCTGACTAACAACATCTTATGGCTTTCATCACAAAGTTCCTTGCGGATTTAAGGTTATAGTAAAAAAGGCAGCTCAACGAGCTGCCTTTTTTGTTTTATAAGGTTTGTTTTTATCCTAAAAAATCAATAAGTAATCGATTTCTTGAATCGTGTTGTAATTTTTTAATAGCCTTTTCTTTAATCTGGCGAACCCTTTCTCTTGTAATGCTCAAGGTTTCTGCAATTTGCTCTAGCGAAATAGCAGTCGTTTCACTAATGCCAAAATACATTCTTAGTACCTGCTGCTCTCTAGGGTCTAAAGTTGCCAAAGAGCGTTCAGTTTCTATTTGTAAAGAGCTGGTGTATTCTAGGTCTCCATCTGTTTTATTAATGCCTTTGTCTTCTAATACATCTAGTAACGAATTGCTCTCACCTTCCGCAAAAGGAGCATCTACCGATATATGCCGTGTACGAGCACTCATTGTTCCTTTTAGCTCTTTATCATCCATTTCTAGAATTTCGGCAAGCTCTTGGTCGGTAGGTGCACGATTATATTTCTGTTCCAACTCAGCCATTGCCTTGTTTATTTTGTTAAGGCTACCAACTTTGTTTAAGGGGATACGAACTAATCGAGAGTGCTCTGCTAATGCTTGCATAATTGATTGACGAATCCACCATACAGCATAAGAAATAAACTTAAAGCCACGTGTATGGTCAAATTTTTGAGCGGCCTTAATTAAACCTAAATTTCCTTCGTTAATAAGATCATTTAACGTTAAGCTCTTATTTTGGTATTGCTTAGCAACCGAAACCACAAATCGTAAATTGGCTTTTACCAATTTTTCCAGAGCCGCTTCATCTCCATCTTGTATTCGCTGTGCTAACACTACTTCTTCCTCAGAAGTAATCATTTCTATTTTGTTAACATCTTGAAAATACTTTTCTAATGATTGATTTTCACGGTTAGTAATATTTTGAGTGATCTTAAGTTGTCTCATTCTAAGATATTAGGTTTGGTTCAGGAATATAGGTTAAAATTGTATGCGCTAAAAATGGTTCTAAAATTCTTTTTGACATAGATTTTTCAAACAAAAAGCTGTTAATTCATTTAAAATTATAAGCCATGTATAAGAATTATTACTTCTCAATAAAATAGCTATACAGTTTGCGAAATTAAAGAGTGTTTAGCAAAATGTTGCAAAAAATATTAAATTTCTAGCAACAAGCCATTTTAGTGCTAACTCTTTAAATTGAAACTATAAACCTAAAGGAGATCAGGTTATTAACCCGCATTATTCATTGGGGATTTGTAATGAAAGCCCTAAGTGCACTAAAATCAAGTGCTTAACATTGATTTTGACACGCGTGGCACCACCACGGTGAGCATCAAAATTGATGGACGTGCTTGATTTTGAAGCAATTAGGGCTTGGAATAGAATCCTGATGAATAATGCGGGTTAAAAGGGAGAGGGGGAGGTGTAAAGCTATTGTGTACTTATATTTTTGGCTTAAAACATTTTTTTGCGAATAAGTAGGGTGGATTTTTCACCATTAGAAGCTTTTACTGGAGAAAAATTAAATGTCACTTCGACTTCTTTTCCTGAGTAATCAATCATATTAATTTTAAATAATTTCCCTTCTTGGTTTCCATAAAAAGTATCTATAAATGCATTTACTACAATTTTTCTGTCTTTCTCGGCTATGTAATCTAAAAAGATTGAATTGCGAATTCTATTTGAGTTTTTGTAGTTCAGTATTTCGCAAAATTCTTTATCGGCATGTAGCACCCTTCCATTCGAATTTACAATGATTTCTGAGCTATGGTAAACGGTATCTTTTTGCATATCTTCACTAGCTGCCATTGCAATGTCCTCTGTTTTATATTTTCCTCCTACAAAACTATTAGGTTGCAGTAAATGGATTATTAGTAGGTTCACCTATTTTTCAATTTAGGTATTTTACCTAGCTGTAAAATTGCTTCTTGTAATCTGTTGGAAGAGGTTGTTTTTTTATAGACTTTTGTGCACGATTAAAATTTATTCGGGATGTGGCGCAGTCCGGTTAGCGCACTCCGTTAGGGACGGAGAGGCCGCAGGTTCAAATCCTGTCATCCCGACAAGATATTAATACGAAGGATTCAAACTTGTTTTTGTGATAAAATCAATCAGTTGTTTGAAAATTGGCTGACCGACTAAAATTTTCTCTGTATTTTTACGGCTCATATTTTATAGGTTGTGGAACCCACAAGATATGAAAAAGGATGATTCAGAAGAATTATCCTTTTATTAGAATTTTACTCGGTTAGTAGTGATATGCTGTAGTATTTTGATGGTTAAGTATTCCTTTTTAACTTTCCTGTTTAATTTTTTTTAATGAAATTTATAGTTCAGATTTTGGTTACTGCTTTAGCTGTAATGTTTGCACAATGGATTTTGCCCGGTGTTTCTGCCGATGGGTTTATGACTGGAGTTTTTGTAGCACTTGTTCTCGCTGTGTTAAATGTAGTTGTAAAACCTATTTTGGTGTTTTTAACTTTACCAGTTACGGTATTAACATTAGGTTTTTTCCTACTTGTAATAAATGCTATAAACATACTTTTAGCAGATTGGCTTGTAACGGATTTTTATGTTAGTGGATTTTGGTCTGCTTTTCTTTTTAGCATTATCCTTTCAATAGCAACATCCGTTTTTAATGGAATTCTGGGTTCTGATAAGCAAGCCAATTAGATTCATTAGTTTTGCGCCTTGATTTTTAACATATAAAATAATGGAAGAAGAATTAACTAAAGTAAGCTATAGCTTAGGTGTAAGTATTGCTCGAAATTTACAATCGCAAGGGCTTAAAGGCTTGGATATTAAAGAATTTACCGAGGCAGTACAAGATGTATTTGCTGGTAAATCAACTAAAATAGGAGATGAAGAAGTAGTTGAAACTTTAAATAGCTACTTTGCAGAATTGCAAAAAGAACAGCAAGGTACTAATAAAGAAGATGGTGAAGCATTTTTAACTGAAAATCAATCCAAACCGGATATCGTTACGCTACCAAGTGGTTTGCAGTACACTGTTATGGTTGAAGGAAGTGGAGAAAAACCGAGTTTAAATAGTAATGTTACTACGCATTACCACGGTACTACAATTGATGGAAATGTGTTTGACAGTTCTGTTCAAAGAGGTCAACCTGCTTCGTTTCCGGTAAGTGGAGTAATTAAAGGGTGGACAGAAGCATTGCAACTTATGGCAGTTGGCTCCAAGTGGAAACTCTTTATTCCTTCAGAATTAGCGTATGGCGATCGTGGTGCTGGTGCAGATATTGGCCCTCATTCCGCCTTAATATTCGAAGTAGAGCTATTGAGTATCGATTGATATATAATAAAGTGCACCAATTAGACTAAAAAAGCTCCATTGTACAAACCAGTGGAGTTTTTTTATTTAACAGAAAGTTAACTCACTCAGCTAGTTTATAAGGTAATTTTGCTTCTGAAGTATCCCAACTAAAAATGATTTCATGTTGGTTGATTTTAATATTAAACTGCTCGATACTTTTATTATTGTAGTTTACAGGAGCTTCCACAGTAAATAAATCTTTATCATAATTGGGCTCGCTGGCACCCCATCGGTTTGCGTCTTTATTAAAACCAAATTTCCACGCCTCTTTTCCAGGCACAGCATAAATGGAGTAAATTCCTTTTTTAAGTTTGTTCCCTCCAATAATCAAATCTTGATCTGTTTCAATAGTGGTTGCCTCATTTGCACCTAACCGCCAGTATTTTCCATAGGGTTGTAATGCTTTACCTTCGTCATCTCCAAAAATTAGTCGTCCCTTTTTATAAGGCTGGCAGTACACTATTTTAAGCTTTAATTGTTCTCCAACAAATTCAACAATATCTTGAGGGCTATTTTTCTTAGTTTCTTTTTTGATAAAATAAGAGGCGGCAAAGGCTAGAATTCCTAGAGTTGCGGATATAATAATTATATTTTTAAGCAATTTATTCATTTGGTTTCATTTCATCTCATCTGAAGATTGATTGCATTTAATACCCTCAGATTTTTTGGTTAGCTCTCGCAAATTAGAATCATTATAATACTAATTCCAAATATGATGCATGCTAGCGGTTCTAAATTATAAAAAAATCTCCTACCAAATGTACTTGATAGGAGATTTTTTTATCAAAATTAAATATATTTTATAATGTTATTCCAAATTGTATTCGTTGCAATACAGGTGCACCTGAGTTATCCTGAAACATTTCATTCATATCATATTCAACAAAAAAATCAATTCCTTTAAAGCCAAACTGCCCACGGATACCGTAACGAATATCGTTGAGTAAGAAATTGTCGGTATTTTTGTCTTTTTTCTTATCGCCATTTTCATCATAGATATATTTTGTTCTACTCCATATTCTATAACCTGCATAGGGGCCTACTCCAAACCTTACACCTTTGTCAACACGATTCCAAAGCCTCCAGCCTTTTCTGTTATTACTGCCAAATGCTACCATAGGTATAGCTTTTGCTTGAATATGCCAAGTTGTCAATTTGCTCTTTCGGTGGGCAACGGTAGATGCATCTTCCGAAAACTCAACTCCGGTTGGTGTCTTATTTAAGCGTGTTCTGGGGTTATCAAAGCGATATACATTTAGTGCAGCGTTCATGCCAAGATCTATAAAAACCGGCCCAAAAAGATGGGTACGATAGGTTGGACCTAACGTCCAGTACCAAGACCCAATTGGATTAAGCGCATAAAGTTCGTTGCCATTCGGAAACTTTCCGTCTTCTAAAAAATTGTTTAAGCCAATATCAAGATTGAAATAATATTTTGACCGAGGGTTATACCTTTTTTTATCACGGTTGTTATCTTTTTCATAATCCCAATCGTCATTGTCCCAGTCGTCTTCAGGTTCTATTTTGGTAATTACTATTGTTGTATCTTTTAAATACTTGCTACCGGTTTCATCTTCAATGGTAAGTACTTTGGTAGAATCATCCATTTCTGTGATGCTCATGTTAAGGTCTTGAAGCATACGGTTAATATCATATTGCGATATTTTTTCTAGGTCTTTTTTATTATCAATATAAAGAACAATCTGACTGTTTTTACCAAATTTAATAATGATGGTATCTCTTTCAGGGTTTGAGTTGAACTCTGAAATGGAAGGTTCGTTAGCCGGTGAGGCTAAATTATGCCTGGCAATTGTAGGCGCACTGATGCTAAAGAAGGCGATGAGTAGGCCTCCTACGAGTGATTTGTAATAAGTTGTCATGTTGTTAATTGTTTGAGTTATTAATGCTTTCTCTTCGAGCGATAAGCCCGGTAGATATTTTTTCAAAATCGATTAGAGGCCGTTCGCCTTCGCCTACTTGTTTAAGAAAGTTAGCTGCTTTGGCCAATTTAGGATGTTTTGGTTCTCCTTTTTTGTAAATAATTGTGATTGGCTCAAGAGCAGTGAGCTCTGGTTTATTGAAAGCTATGTTGCTAATATTTGTAGTTAATTCTTGCTTCTTGCTTAAAGGTTTGATGTTAAAGTTAGAAACGGAGTTAACAGCAACGGTTTCTAAAGGTATTTTATCTTCTATGGTTTCAGTTAACTCCTGCGATACAGAGGCCGACTGAATGTAAACAATAGTTGTTGAGTGAACCAGTATTGGAGTAGGAATGAATTCTTTTTGAGGAAAGTTAGCTTTAACTGTTGTATCAGCGATATCATACCTAAATGAACTCGTTTTATTTAAAACACTATTCCAAATAACGGTAGATGTTAATAGAACCGCTATAATAGAAGCCGCTATCCAATAAGTTCGTTTATTGCTCTGGGCTGGCAATTGAGCTTCAATGGCATCCCAAGCAGATGAAGAAGGTATTTCTTCGTAACTACTTACCCGAGCATTAAAAAGGGCATCAATTTGTTCGTCCTGCTTTTTCATTAGTTAGCTATGTTTTGTTCAACTTTCCGATCCCGATACTTCGGGGCGTATTTCTCTTTTGAGCACTTCATTCTTGAGAATGGAACGGGCTCTGCTTAGCTGTGATTTAGATGTGTTTTCACTAATTCTCATTTGTTCTGCAATTTCTTTATGAGAGTAACCTTCTATGGCATAGAGGTTAAATACAGTTCGATACCCAACAGGTAAATTATTAATCATTTCTAATAATTCCTGTTCTTCAAACAGGTAATTTGCCTGTCCATAATCAGGCTCCGTACTGGCCTCCTCTATGTCCACTTCTAAATACATGCTTTTGTTTTTACGCAAGTATAATAACGATTCGTTTACCATTATTCTTCGTACCCAGCCTTCAAAATTTCCAGATCCTGAAAACTGATTAATCTTATTAAACACCTTTAAAAACCCTGTAACCAATACCGTTTCTGCTTCAGAAATATCTCTAATATATCTTCGGCAAACTCCCATCATTTTGGGCGAAAGTCGGTCGTACATTAAGCGCTGTGCTTTTTCATTTTGGGAGCGGCACTGCTCAATGAGCGACTCAAGGGTGGTAGATTTTTTGATGGTTAAATTCATTTAACAGATCATTCACTAACGTGATACAGCTTGCGAGCAATTGGTTGCATAGCTATTCAAAAATAGTTATAAAAAAATAGCTGAAACCTTAATTACAGGTTTCAGCTATTTCCTTAAATCCGCAAGGAAAATCTATTACAAGCCATAATATGATGTCATT
>CAZZML010000167.1:0-6848 GCA_964654735.1 uncultured Roseivirgaceae bacterium
AAAAAAATCAGCGACAATATGCGTTATCTGCGGGAAACGATAGCAGAGCCAATATTAAGAGCTAAAAAAAATGCTGTTATACATAGAACTTAGCCCATTTTAGTTAAGGGAACCCGATTAATACTACACATCACAGTTCATTGAAAACTCCAACTACCTTAATAACACAACACCTCCATACTGCTCCAAAGTGCCACGATCTCTAAATGAGCTTGTGTAACGCACAACCCAACTGTATTGGCCTACTGGGGCAGGTTCGCCACTTGGGTCAGTACCATCCCAGGCAAATGCAACATCTGTAGATGTATATACTAATTCACCCCAACGGTTGTAAATAAATATTTCAAATGTATCTACATATTGCGTAAACAAAGAGTAAGTGCTATTAAGTCCTCCTGGTCTAAAGGCATTTGGTCCATCAATTAAAGGAATACAATCTTCTATAGCTTCTGATTGATCTCTTGTTACACAGCCAAAACTATTGGTAGCTTCCAGTTCGTACAAACCACCGGTAGTTACATCTATAGCTTGCGTAATGTCTCCAGTACTCCATAAATAGCTCACAAAATTAGGGCCGGCATCCAATACTAAAACGCTATCATTAGGGCAAAAAACTGGGGCACTCGATAGGTTAGTAGGAGTGAGGGGAATTCTATTCATTGTCAATGAACCACTTCGCGAACAATTATTCCCGGTATCTTCCACGTCAACCCTATATTCACCTTCGTTTAAAGCTGTTATAATCGATCCTGTGCTAGTGAGTTCTTGTCCATTTAAAAACCAATGGTAGGAGAGTGCCTGATTGCCAGATTGGCCAGTTACTACCGCAGTAAGTATAAAGGGTTGCCCATCATCGCAGGCCAATGTTGATACCACACTTACCGTAAACGCAGGGTTAATAGTTACTTGTTCATTTACATTGGCCAAACAACTTTGGTTAATGGTATGAAATGCGGTTACCGTATAACTAGTAGTGCCAATCTGGCTTACTGTAATGCTTTGCGTGGTTTCACCTGAGCTCCATCGGTAGCCTAAGTTCGCTGTGGGGTATTGCCCGTCTCCATTGGCAGTTAACGTAACATTTCCATTACAAATATCAGAATCATCAATGGTAATAGGAACAGTTGGAGTTGGGGTAAGTACTACTTCAGCCGTTTCAATAATTTCACAAGTTGCTGGCGGGCCTGCGGTTGCAGACGCTCTAAAAGAAACAGTTGTACTTCCTAAGGTAGTAAATCCAGTGGCAATAGGATTACTTGTGGTAAAGTTGTCATCACTCCACTCTACTACTGCGGTAGGTGTTATAGAGGCTACAAATGGTGTTAAATCAACTGAGTTTCCACATTCTAATATTGGGTTACTACTTATGGTCAGGTCAGTATCATTTGGTGTACCTATTATAAGCTGTTGTGCTACTGGAGGAACTGTTTCAGGAAAGCCAATCCATATTTCAATACAGCCAGTTACTGTTTCTAATATCTCAAGCGTGTAAATACCTTCAGGTATATTTGGTATCGAATAAGAGCCAAATCCTGTTTCATTTGCCGTAAATACTTGGCTGGGATCTGTTATATCGATGGCTCTGGCTGTAAAAGCGACAACAGCACCAATGATGGTATAGTTTATGGAACCATTTCCTGGAGCACAAGTTTCATCATTAGCAGTAGCTGCTGTAAAACTAAATGAGGTAGGATTAGTAACGGCAACATTAGCTACTTGCGTACAGCCAGTAACATTATTGGTGAGGGTAAGAGGAAGAACACCTGCGGGTACACCTGCAATATTGAGTGGCATTGGAGTTGTATCAGTAATTGTACCGTTTATGCCGGCTACATCATAGGTATAACTGCCCGTAGAGGTAAGAGTTAAGTCAATGGTTCCATCAGTTGCATTACAACTGGCAGGAGCGGCTTCAAAAGCCGTAAATATGGGGGCAGGATTAACGGTAATAATAACTTGGTCGGTTACAGTACAAGGGCCTATGGATCCTCCTAAGTCAATGGTTGCATCTACTTGTATGGTGTAAGTGCCTCCAACTAAATTTTGTGCTCCTACATCAAAAAAGCGAGTACCAGGCTGAGCGGCACCATTGACAGTCCATACATAGGTGTCAGCATTTACTTGAGAGTCAAGTGTAAGTGGGTCATTCTCACAAATTATTTGGTCGGGACCCAAATCAATTGGAATGGGAGGGCCCACAAAAGTGGCCGCAGTAGTGGTACAACCGCTCGTAATATCGGTAATAATTACATCGTAATTACCCTGCAATGTAACATTTATACTCGAGGTGGTTTCTCCTGTGGACCAAGCAAAGGTTAAATCGGCAATATTTGCGGGAGGGGTTGTATAAACAGGTAAATTAACATTTGTGCCACATAAAAATGTGTTTACGGGTAAATCCGAAGGTGGTGGAGGGGGACTAATAGTGATAATTTCACTGAATGTACCAATAGGATTTAAACATCTATTTTTAATCAATAGAGCTACTATATAATCACCTGCGGTGTTTAACGTTAAGGTATCGGCTAAATTTGTAGAAGTAAAAACAATGACTCCTGAAGGGTCAGTAATTTGCCATTCAACAGAGTCGATAGAAGAAGTAACATTAGCAGATAAAAATATGGGTTGACCAATACAAGCAGGGCTGGATACAGAAATGCCGGGTGCAAATCCAGCAGTACCTGCCTGCTGTACAAAGTTTGGAAGCCCGAGTTGGCTATTTCTTCCTGCCAATGAAAAAGAGCTTGGTGAGTAGGTGGAAGCCTGTAAAGTGTCGCCATTGGGTTGAATTGTACCTAACGTAGCACTCCCATTTTCCGCCACATAAATTTGTCCATCGGGCCCGGTTTGAATAGCACCCACTTCTACACCCGGTGCCATAATGGGGGTGTTAAGGTTGAGGTTATCCATAAAATCAATCCAGTATTCCATTATTTGAGAGCTACCTCCATTAGTAAGCGATACGTATATTTTTGAACCACTAAACTCAATGCCATAAGCACTGCCCGTTGCACCATCAGCAGTTAAATCTGCTCTTCTTAAATTACTTACCTCACCAGTTGCAGCATCAAAATCAAAAACATCTAAAAAATTAGTAATGGTGAGTCCATCATTTTCCATTACAGCTAAGCCCAGATTGGTGCCCCCAAGCTTCATATACCCTCTACCGTTTTCTCTATAGTTCATGCTATAATCCTCACCCACGCTACTTACTATAGGATTTTCTATACCATTTGCACCAATAGGATACGCTCGAAAATTATTATTGCCAAACTCATGAATAATAGCCCAGTTAGCAGAAGCAGTAATTCGCTCTGTGCTTTTTTCAAATAATATTACATTTTTCTCTACCACTCTTCCGAGTCCATTATTTTCTTTTAAATCGAAAAGAGAATAACTAAAATTATACGTTGTGCCAGAGACACCGTCATTGCTTTCTGTTGTAAAAATGTAAAACAAGGTTTCATCGCCAGGTACTGCTACCGCAATTACCGATTGGGCAGAAGGGTCAGTAGCATTGGGTGTTCCTCCCAAACCTGAATCAATTTGGTTATGTGTTTGGTCGAAGAGTACATCTCCATCGGTATAAAATATTATTTGTCCATTTAAGTCTGAAACAGCCGTACAGCCTTCCATTGCATCCATGGCTCCATCTGTTATGGCTATGGCTCCATTATTAAAGTCGATGCCGGCTTGTGAGCCGAAATACCAGATATTTGAGCGCTGGCTAGGGGCAATGCCCGGTATAGATGTGTCATATTCTTGCACTTGCACGCCTGCATACGTGGAGCAAGTGCCATCCGTGGCCACTACATAATAATACCCTGCAGAATCGGGTTGTAAAGTCATGCCTGTTTGCCCATTAGACCATGTATAAGTAAGGTTGCCAGGGTCGTTTTGAGCCTGAACAGTTACACTAAACTGCGTACAAGTTAGACCGTATTTTGGTAGCTCGCATTGGCATGCAACTGTATCTTGAGGTAATGTAAGTTGTACTTGGAAATCTGTAATGGTTATTGGCAAATTAACTGTTTGAGACCTGCCGTTTAAAAATGCTCTCATAGTTACGTTCATAGTACCTCCTGCCGTATAAGTATAAAAAGGAGCTAAATCATTAGCGTTTGAACCATCACCAAAATCCCATTGTACACTGGTTGGTGCTGGTGTAATGTTAGGATAAAAGGTGGTTGGAGCATTAGCGCAATTACCTGCCGTTGTAAAAGTTAAGTTTGTGAAAATGGGTGGTCGGTTTGGCAAAAAAGCCGGAAACTGAAACGAATTAAAATCTTGTCCGTTTTCAATGGCAGGCGTGTAGGTAGTTGAGCCGGCAATTGAATCTATATTAGTAAGGCTACCTATTAAAAATGAGCCACCATTGGTTTCTTGGTATAAATGATATAATAAGCCATCAGGCCCCTTTTGTAGCCCGTAACTTCCAAAGATAGTAGCAGGAATAACAGATTGCGGAGAAAGTACAATGGTAGTATCCATTAAATCAAACTGCATTAAATTACCCGCAAGCCCAATACCGTCTCCAAAAATGGAATAATACAGTTTTGAGCCATCGTTGGAGAACTCTACATCAAAAATAGCTTCTCCAGTAGCTCCAACATTCGCTATGCCCGTATTTGGAATTTCTCTATCAAACGTAAGTACGCCTGTAGCTAAATCTATATCAAGCAGTTGAATGTTTATGTTTGGGTCTTTGGGAGCCACCGCAATTTTACTGGAATCAGGACTAAAAGCAATATGCGCAGCATCCATTGCTGTCCCTAAACTATAGGTGTTTTCTATCCAACTGGCAGGAGTGGAGCTATCTATTCCTAGTACTTTGTAATTATTGGTACCTACATCAAGCGTAATTAGCCAGTAGTTACTTGTACTATCCGATATAACAAGCATCGCATCAGAAGCATTTGCTGTGCTATTTGCAATTATGTTATTTCTACTTATTACGCTGCCAAGAGGAGGCTGCAAGCCTGTGGCGTTACCATTGGAAGTCATATCAACTTCGGAGTAGTTTATTGCTCCTGTAGCTGTATTCGTGAAAATGTAATAAAGGTTATTTGCACCTGCCTGTGGAGCAGTAGCAAGTGCCACGCTTTGATTTTTGTTTACATCGGCATTTAACTTATCGGCAATACTAATGCCATCCATAAATCCATAAGTTACATCAAATACCTCAAATCCATCGGTATAAAAAAGCAAATCTCCTGTTTCAGGTTTGTTGGCCGTTGCGTTTCCCATACCGTTTACGTTAAACGGAATTTGTTTATAGCCATTAACAAGCACAGGCACGTTATTTGGTCGGGTAAACTCAACTGCTACATCGTTATTTCCAAAATACCAATGCTGCGTACTAAAATCTTGCGCATGCGATATGCCAGAAAGGGTAAGCAAACAAAGTAAGCCAAAACTAAAAATGGAGGGTTTTAAACGTATAGGCATATATTGATAAATACTAAATGTAATAGTGTAACGTTAAATTGTTAATTCTGGATACATCATCTTGTAATAAAAGTGACCTAACCAGCAAAAGTTTACTAAACTAATTGATTTATGTATAAAATGGCGAGGCTAGAAGTCGGAAGTTTGAAGACTTGTGGAAAAAAATTGTGGTATTTCAAACTATTATATGCGTACCTCGTAAGTTTACAAGGTTAAAGTTTTACTTTTTTAAGATATTTATTCTACTTTGCCATTGTATAAAAATAAATTGGATTCCATTGAATAAACGACTCGCATTAGCAATCGCATTTTTTATAATTCTAAAAAGCTCTACTGTTTTTGGACAGGATGTTCAATTTTCGCAATTTTACTCTGCACCGCTTTATCTAAACCCAGCTTTTACCGGTGCAACTCAATTAACAAGGGTAGGTATTAATTATAGAAATCAATGGCCGGCTCTACAAGCAAATTTTGTTACCCTTTCGGCTTATGCCGATCATTTTATTGATGATAAGAACAGTGGTATTGGTTTCTTGATTCAAACCGATAAAGAGGGTTTAGCTGGCTTGCGTTCTACCAGTTTCACAGGAACTTATTCCTATCAACTACCTATATCACAAACTTTTACACTTAGAGCTGGAGTTAATGCAGGGTATTTTTTACGTGACATTAATTTTTCGAACCTTACGTTTGGAGATCAATATGTGAATGGAGTTTTAACCAATCCTACAAACGAGCAATTTAATACCGGAGCTACTAAAAACTTTTTTAATATAGGCACCGGTGTACTTTTATACTCAGATGATGTTTGGATGGGTTTAGCTGTAGATCATTTAAATCAACCAAATCAATCGTTAATTGGTGAAGAAGACAAGTTGCCTATGAAGTTTTCTGTACACGGTGGTTATAAATTTAGATTTACACCAGGGGTAACCGGACAGGGCATGTACACTAGGCCACAAGAGCGAAGTTTAACGCCAACTTTTCAGTATAAACAACAAGGTAAGTTTAGTCAAATAGATTTAGGCATGTATTACACCTTTGAGCCAATTGTTTTCGGCATTTGGTACAGAGGTGTGCCTTATAAAGTTGTAGATGGAGTTACCAATAATGAATCTGTTGTGATGCTACTTGGTTTTACAAAAAAAACCAAGGATAGTAATTTTAAGGTGGGTTATAGTTACGATGTTACTATCTCAAAACTAGGAGCTTCTAGTGGAGGGGCTCATGAGTTCTCTCTCTCTTATTCCTGGTTTACAGGCGACCCTCGTAAGCCACCCAAAAATGTGCGCTTAATTCCTTGTCCGGATATTTAGTTGTTGGCATTTATTAAAACACACGTAAATGATTAAATATTTAGCATATCTCTTAATTTTTATTCTTGACCTTGTTCTAATATA
>CAZZML010000168.1:0-6830 GCA_964654735.1 uncultured Roseivirgaceae bacterium
TCAGGTTAAAGTGATTATTTATAATTTGGCAGTTTGTTCATATTATTATTTATCATTGCTACTAAATAATTTTTCGAATGACTGAAAATGAAATTCTTAAAGCTCTTAAAAATAAAGAGTATGCTCCTGTTTATTTTTTGCAGGGCGAAGAACCATTTTACATAGATAGAATTTCTAGCTTTATTGAGGGAAATGCCATACCTGAAGCCGAAAAAGGGTTTAATCAAATGGTAATGTACGGCAAAGATAGTACCATGGAACAGGTGCTTGGTAATGCAAAGCGATTTCCAATGATGGCCGCAAAGCAATTAGTACTAGTTAAGGAAGCTCAATATTTGCAAGATTTTAAAGTGGAAGCAGGGCGGGATATGCTGGAGGCGTACTTAAAAAATCCTGTGCCATCTACCATCTTGGTTTTTTGCCATAAATATTCAAAAATCACAGGTACCACCAAGCTGGCTAAAACGCTAAAAAAGACCTCTGTTTTTTTAACTACAGAACTCGTTAAAGATTATAAGTTAGTTGAGTGGATACGCTCATACATGTCTTCTAATAGCATTAAAGCAACTGATAAAGCTATTCAAATGTTGGCCGACCATATTGGCAATAATTTGGAGCGCTTAACTAATGAAATTAATAAATTGCGAATTAATGTTGATAAAAACACGGTTATTGATGATTCGCATATTGATAAGTACGTAGGTATAAATAAGGATTATAATGTGTTTGAGTTGCAGAAAGCACTCATAGCTAAGGATGCTTTAAAGGCCAATCAAATCGTAAAGTATTTTGGTGCCAACCCTAAAGACCATCATCCCATACCTATTATAGCCTTTTTATATAATTTGTTCTCTAAAATATTAAAAACTCACGCTGCAAAAGATAAATCTCCTGGCGCACTGGCTTCGAGTTTAAAAGTGGCACCTTTTTTTGTGAAAGATTATGTAACAGCTGCTCGTAATTACACGTATGGGAAAGCGATTCAGAATATTAAGTTTTTGCATAAAGCCGATTTAGCTATAAAAGGAGTCGATTCTGGTCAATTAAAAGATGGAGTTATACTAAAACAACTCGTGTTTGAGTTATTACATTAAATAATTATGATGCGGAGTCTATTTTTTTTAATTCTATTGTTGGTTTCATTAACCAGTTTTGGTCAGGCTACTTTGCAGCAGCAGCTTCCTGAGGTACTTTTTAGCGAGGGGTTGGATATGATGGCTAAATCTGAGTTTGGTAGCGCAAGGCAATACTTTGAACGTTATTTAGATACAGATGATCCTAAATATAAGGAGCGAGCTGAATATTATATCGCTAAATCTGCGCTGAGTTTGTACCACTTAGATGGTGAAATCTTAATCAATAAATACATTGAAGACTATCCTTCTTCACAATCTGCTTTAATGGCTCATTTTGAGTTGGGTACTTACTTTTTTCAAGATAAAAGCTATAAAAAAGCCATTACACACTTTAAACAAGTGAATCCCAGTGTGCTTGACAAGCAGCAAAAGCAAGACTTATCCTATAAGCTTGGCTATAGTTATTTTTCTCAGCGGAATTTCAAAGAGGCCTTGCCATATTTTAACGCTCTAAAAATAAAAAAAGGGAAATACCAAGTATTATCATCTTATTATGCAGGGTTTATTGAGTTTGGCAACCAAGCTTATGATGATGCCATAACCGATTTGAAACGAGCCTCATCTGATGTTAATTTTGCTAACTCTGTAACCTTAATGTTGGCCTCAATTTATTATACTAAAGGCGATTATGACGAGTTAGTAAAGTTTGTGCAGCCATTAATATCATCTTCAAATAAGGTAAGTAAAAATGTGCAAGTGGCTATTTTTCTGGCAGAAGCATATTATTACACTCAGCAATTTGATAAAGCAATTATTTATTATGAAAAAGGTAGTAAAAAATTAAATGCCGAAACCTCCTATAATTATGGAATGTGCTTAACTAGCACTGGTAATAATACAAAAGCAATTAACATACTTAAAAATATTGCCGGTAACAGTACCAATACCGAAATAGCCGCCTCATACCTGCTTGGTAAAGTATATTTAACAGAAAATGAAAAATTATATGCACTTGGCGCATTTCTGCAAATAGAAAATGTGGAGAATAAAGAAATTGCAGAAGAATCTAAATTTTTAGCAGCACGACTCTCATTTCAGCTGGGCAGAACAACACAGTGTATCGAACTTTTGCAACAATTCACTACCGCATATCCTAGTTCAATCCATACAAAGGAAGCTAGCAATCTCTTGGCCAAGGCACTTGTACAAACAAATGATTATCAGGCTGCTATAACGTATATTGAAAGCTTATCTACCATAAATGGCGATGTTAAAGAGGCCTATCAAAAAGCTACTTATTTTTTGGGTGTAGAGCAGTATAATAAGCGAAAATTCAGATTGGCCGTAGCCAATTTTGAGAAGTCTATTACCAATGGTGTTGACCCTATAATGAAAGCAAAAGCACAATTATATACGGCAGAAACTTTTTCTTTGGGCAGAAAATATGCAGCATCTGAACCATATTATAAAAGTGTAGTTAATAGCGATTTACAGTCTGCATCACTAGAAATGTTACTGGCAAGGTTTGGGCTTGGTTATGCATTATACAATCAAGAAAAGTATAAAGAGGCCAAACTTCAATTTAAAATGTATGTAAACTTAGCGGATAAAAAGGATCCCCAATATGGCAAAGCATTGGTTCGATTAGCCGATTGCGAATACATAAATAAGGATTACTCAACCGCTTTAACGCATTATACCACAGCAGTAAATGGGGTGTTTAGAGAGAAAGATTATGCTTATTATCAAATTGGAGTAATTTATCATATTCAAAGTAAATATAAAGAAGCATTAATTAAGCTAGATCGTGTGATAACTGTATATAAATCATCACCCTACCAAGACGATGCAATTTTTGAGAAAGGGGCTATCTACCTAGAAATGGGGTCTTATGATTTGGCTATTACCTCCTTTTCTACCTTAATTGCTAATCATCCAAGAAGTAAGTATATGCCTTTTGCTTTAGAAAAAAGAGCTTTATCGAACTTCAACAGAAAAAAATATAAGAGCACGATAGCTGACTATGAATTATTCTTAAAAAAGTATCCGTATCACCCAAGTGTACAAAGCGTACTTTTAGGCTTACAACAAGCTTATTCATTAGATGGCAGGTCAACTGATTTTAATGCGACCTTAAACAGGTTTAAAAACACAAATCCTGATATTAAAGGATTAGAAGGTGTAGAATTTGATGCCATTCGTGGCTATTATAACGATGGACTTTATGCCAAGGCAGAAGAAGGGTTTAAAGGGTTTATTTCTAATTATCCTGACGATCCAAATTTAGGAGAGGCCAAATTTATTTTAGCAGAGTCGCTATTAAGGCAGGCAAAGCTGAAAGAGGCACTCAAATTTTATTATGAAGTAGAGAAGGATGACATCTACGACCAAATGTATAAGGTTTACGAGCGAATTGCTGACCTTGAATATGATGCCAATAAATTTAATGTAGCCATTCCATATTTTCATCAATTAAGCAAAAATTCCATAAGTGAAAATCAGAAATTAAGAGCAGTAAATGGCTTAATGAAGTCTCATTATTATAATAGTAGCTACGACTCAGTACATGTGTTTGCCAAACAATTACTAGAAAGTGATGGAACTCGAAATGAGTTTTTAGTATCGGCTAATTTATTTGAAGGCAAAGCCTATTTTGCCATTGGTGATTATGAAAATGCCGAGATGAGTTTTAATGCTACTACTATTATCGCTAACGATGAAAGTGGGGCAGAAGCACAGTATATGTTAGGGGAGATTAAATACCTTACTAAACAATACGATGCGTCTAACGAGGTGCTCTATATAATTCCTCAAAAGTACGGGAACTATACGGAGTGGCTGGACAAAGCTTTCTTGCTTATCGCAGATAATTTTATGGGCAAAGATGAGCTTTTTCAGGCCAAAGCTACTTTAGAGTCAATCATAGAAAATACGACTTCTAGTATTACAAAATCGAAAGCCAAACAAAGATTAGCAGATTTAATCTTGCTAGAAAAAGAAAGCAAATTAAGTAACGATACTATTCAGGTAATTATAAAAGACTCCATTCCAGATGAATAAAATTATAGCACTTATATTGGCTTTACTACCGTTATATGGAGTTGCTCAGGTGGATTGGGAAAACCCAAAGGGAGCTATTAAAAACGAGGAAATTGTTATTGAAAAAGATAAACAATTAGTGTTACCCACTGTATCAAGAAGGTTTACATCTATTACTGTAGATCCATTAGGAATAGATACTGTTGCCATAAAATATGTGCCTAAAAACATAAAGATTGAATTACCCAAAATTCCGGTTAAACTCAGGCCTCGAACAATGAAGTCTGAAGCTTTGGATAAAACCTATTGGGGTAATTTTAAAGCAGGCTTTGGTAGTTATATATCCCCTTACTTTCAGGCCGATGTGGCTTCTAAGAGAAGTGATGAATACGCTTTGGCTATGCATTTCAGGCATTTTTCTTCTAAAAATGGGCCAGTCGATGACCAAAACTCAGGCTTAAGTAATACCGATGGGTATTTGAGTGGAAAACTATTTTTAAATAAAGCTACATTTGGAGGCAGTGTTGGTGCAAAATTTGATAAATACCATTTATACGGCTATGGATTGGGTAGTCCGGTTCCTGAAAGACTAGACATAGAGCAGAAGTTATCAAACTTTTCAGTAGCACTTAATATAACTGATAACGATTCTGACGAAAATTTTTACTATAAACTGAATGTTGGCAGTCAGTTTTTTAATGCGAGTAGCTTAAGTTGGAAAGAAAGTGACTTTTATGGAGACCTTAGAATGGATATTAAGGCATCTGAAGATATAAAAATAAAAGTACTAGGCGATTTTCATTTGGCTACTCAAGACTATACTACAACTACTAATACAAGGGTGTTTTATAAGATAAAACCTGTAGCAACCTATTCAATGGAGGCATTCGATTTTGAAGTTGGAGTGGGTATATATGGCACTAAGGACTCTATTAATAATTATCAACAAAAGATTTACATAACTCCGCACGTTGTGGCTAATTATAATCTATCTACGGGTCAACGGGTTTCTGTAGGGGTAAAAGGCGATGTAGCCTGGCAATCAGCTAGAACAATGTTTGATAAAAATCCTTACTTAGGAATTTCTGCTGTTGTAAATAATAACGTAAAACCCATTGAAATTTTTGCAGAAGCAAAAGGAAAACTAGCTGCTAAGGTGGATTTTAGTGTAGGGTATCAGGCGTCTGTTTATAAAATTTTTGGTCAGTCTGTAAACAATGCTACGGATCAAGCGACTTTCTATATCGACTATCAAGAAGGGAATAATTTAATACACTCTCTGGGAGGGCAATTCGATTTTATTACCTCCAGAAACTTAATACTTACGGTTTATGGTAAATACTTGATCTTTAATTTTAAAACTATAGAAAACGCATATCATATGCCTAAGACGGATTTAGGTCTTAAGGCTAAGTTTAATTTGGAAAATAAGTTTGATGCTGAGTTTTCAATGGCATACCTAGATGGCATATATGCATTGGAGAATACTTCAGGAGCTGAAGTGAAATTAAACTCCATTTTTGATATGAACATTTCAACCTCTTACACTATAAATTCCACCTTTTCTGTATTTCTTAAAATGCAAAATATTTTGGGGAACAAATATCAATACTACTATAACTATCCGAGTAAAGCTTTTCAGGCAATGGCTGGGGTGAGTATTTCTTTATAAAATCACGCTTTATGAGAAATTATAGGAGTTTAAAGCACTAAAGGTTTGTAAGGGTTTTACTATTCGATTTAGTTTTGCTACTTTTAATTTATAATAGTAAACCATAATCCCATTACAATGGACGAAAAGGATCCTAAGGACGAAGAACTAAACCCACAAGGACAAGATGATGCAAATGAAGCTGATGACAGTTTTGGCTTGCCAGATCTTGATTATAAACCTTTAGACGGAGAAGACTCAACTGAAACCGAAGAAGAACTTTCCTCTGAGGACGAGAGTACTCAAACAGTAGAAGATTCACCGGAAGAGGAAGTTGATGACAATTTTTCGGAAGAAACAGAAACTGAAGAAGATACTTCAATCGAAGAGAAAAACGAACCTGAAAAGCCTATACTACGTTACCAAATGGAAGAAAAAAGGGCTAATGCGCCTAAAATTATAGGAGGTATCTTTGGTGTACTGGCACTAGCAGCCATTATTTGGTATTTTGGTTTTTACCAAAAACAGCAAAAAGCATTAGCTGAAGCTGAAAAAGAAAAGCAGGAGCAAATAGATAAGCAAAAAGCTGATGAAGTTGAAGCTGCAAGGAAGAAAAAAGCTACTGCTGCTGCCGCTGTTGCCGAAGAGGCTCGTGATGATGCCACTGAGATGCAGGAAAAAGCAAATGCTGGTGTTCAAATACTAAGTGAAAGATCCGGTCGTTATTATATTGTACTCGAAAGTTTTATAGATGTTGATTTTGCTAAAGACTTTGGCAATAAAATTGCTCAAGAGGGTATGGCAAGCTTTTTAATTCCTCCATACTCTAAAAAGAAAATGCAAAGAGTTGGCATTGGAGGGTACGAGTCACTAGATGAAGCACAAAGTGCTTTGAATAACTTGCCTGATGAGTTTGGAATAGGTAAATGGATTTTGAAATATTGATATGATTTTAGTGCAAATAACTACAACAGCAGCGGTTGATACACTCTCAACAGTTGCTGAATCAGGGTCGGTTCAAGTAATCGACCTTTTGTTTAAAGGAGGAATTATGATGATTCCTA
>CAZZML010000169.1:0-6817 GCA_964654735.1 uncultured Roseivirgaceae bacterium
GGCAGACACTTAAAATGCTCATAACAAATATTCATGAATTATTCAGGCTAAAACCCAATGTTAATTGAGCCTTCACCTGTAGTTATACTTGTAGCTACTCCCACTTTAATTCCGAAGCCGGCATAGTTTCCATCTATAAACTGAGCTGCGGCTTCTACCCTTAATAACCTAAACAGGTTATCTAAACCATAACCAACCTCAACATAATTGCCAAAGGATGGTGTAACCAAATAGCTTATGTAGGCTAGTTCTTTTACCCCTGTCATCCTCATTAGAGGAAACTGAGTAAATATAAATTTTCTAAATTGGTATAGCACTTGGGCAGAAGCGTACTTATCTGCCGTACTATATAAATAGTAAGGCAACAACCTATAACTCCCAACCGGGTTTTCCATTAAAAAAGGAGATTCGTTGCCTGCAAAATGCTTAAAATCGACAAATGTTGTAGGTGAGGTGCCTAAATAAGAGCCACCTTTAATATCTACAAAAAAACGGCCTCTAATACCTGGACTAAAGTTTTGGCTATAGCCTACTTCCAAATGTTTAAAATCTGCCCCATCAAACATGGCTACTGGCGTTCCAGACCTGTAAGAAATATTAAAGGCAGGTGAAGATGAATTGGCAACATGCTTTTTGCCATTTCTAATGCTGTATCTTAACCAAGGTTTATAGGTTATCCCCACGTTATAAATCAACGCATTGTTCTCTTCAAAATCTGTAGAAACAGATTCTATGTTTACCGGTGTGTTAGAGGTGTACTCGCTAGATGTATTAAACCAACCATGATCTGTTGTGTTTTGTAAGGGTGACCTCTTCTCCATATTCAACCCAATAGAATAACTAAGCTTATCAGAAAAATAACCCTTATTGCTAGCCGTAATAAAAGTTGATTCGTAAAGCTTCATATAATTGCTGCGCAGCAATAATGTGGTTATTGTATTTACAAGTGGATGAATAGGATTAGCATTATTCAATTGTGTACTATAGTATCCGCCATTTAACCTTATGTTACTTCTGCGATAAATGGGTCCGTACCTAAACTCTGTATTTAGTTTACCATACAGTTTAGTACTAGAAAAGCCATATTTAGCCTGAGGCGAAACAAATAATTTAGACTTGTTGGCAAATGTATGAGTGTACTTAAGTTTGATTACAAAATTATACCCTTCAACCGTATTAAAATTAACAAACTGCCAGAGAGGATAATATTTTAACCTATCATTTTCTCCCCATTTAAAATTATACCCAAGCAAAACATCAAAAGGTCTAAAGCCTTCATGTTTATTAGTTTCCAATGTGTCTCCCTCAGCTTCTTTTTTTTCGGCTACCGCTGCACTATCAATTTTATGATAGCCTTTAATCTCATATTCTGTTAAAGGAACCGGTCTTATTTTAGCCCAATAGATCGAATCTGATTTTTTTGCCAAAGAATCAATGTTTATGCTATAACTACTTTCAACAAGAGGCTCCTTTTCTTTTTTTCGTTCTTCTTTTTCGTAATTATTAATGAGTTTCCGAAATTGCTTTCTTGTTAGTTCTCCTCCGGTAGCTAATGTGTTTTCAATTTCATTAGGAGACTTTTCTTCCAATAACTTTGCCTCTTCTTCCTCTATTTTTTCATCAATAATCTCAAACTCTTTGGCTAAATCCTGGTTTAACTCAATTTGATATTTGCCCATAGTTGAGAGATATTGGGCTTCAAACTTAAAGCCAAATACCTTTCCTGTTATATCAAATTTATGCGATATTGGCATCCAAACAAGGGACTCTATTGGTTCATAAATCTGTTTTATATTAAACGTAATACCCGAATTTTGCATATAAAGATTAGTGCTTTGAATACTCCATTCGTCTTCCACAATACTAATTACACCCCAAAACACCTCATCTCCTCTAGATCTTGGCGTAACTCTTATTTTGCTAATCTCATAGCCTCTTTCACTTTTGGTTCCTAGGTATTCAAATTTGTAATAACCAAATGCCTTAGGAGAAAGTGGAGAAACTGCATCAACATACTTAGGATCATAAAAACTGCCAAGGATAAAACTATTGGGGTTGGTTCCATAATCATCTCCGGTGCTCCTAACAGAAATAACCTCTTCATCATAGGTATTAGGTCGGGTAAATTTAATTTTAGAAACAGTTTCGGATGCATAAGATGTAGTAGAGTCTATGCCTTCCTTCGCCATTTCCTTCCTAAGAAAAAAAGGGGAGTCTATTAGTCGGCCAGAACCTTTTACATAAGCCTCCACCTGAAAAGAATTAAGCTGCTGCTTATGATATTTAGCCTTTGCAATGGCTTTCCGCATAATGGTGTAGGCGGGGTCTTCATCTTTACCACTTACCACCACGGTTTGAAGCATGATAGTTTCTGCCTCCAGAATAATTTCAAGCACTAAGAATGAACTACCAATAGTTACAGTTTTTTCCTTAGCTCTATAGCCCAAATGCTGAAATACTAAATTATAAGTGCCCGGAGAAAGAGATATCTGAAAATCACCTTCTAAATTCGTAGTGGTGCCTGTTTCTATCTCCTTTATGTATATGGTCGCAAATTCGATAGGTTCTTCGTTACTTTTTTTAACTATCCCCTTTATTCCTTGGCTAAAGCCACTAAAAACAGATGTAAACAGGAAGTAGAGTACTAAATAAGATTTGATATTCAAAGCGATTCGGTTTTGGTTTAAACGCTCAAAGGTCTTCTAGCTGTATAATTTTTTACTTTTAATTAATTCTATCACACTATTAGGCACTAGATATTTAATAGACTTATTTTCTTTTAAAAGGTTACGAATAAACGTAGCAGAAATATCGAAAAGGGGTGCTTTTACCCATTTTACAGAAGGGTGTTCATGTAAGGTAGAAAGTCCTACATTGGGTCTGGGATAAACACAAAGCCCATATTGGTCTAGAATCACTTGATGGTTTTTCCACTTCTTAAAACTTTTTAAATTATCTTCTCCAATAATTAAAGAAAATTTATACTTAGGGTACTTATCGGATAAATAGGCCAACGTATCTACTGTATAGCTCGGTTTAGGCATACCAAATTCGATATTGGTTACTTTTAGCTTTTCATTATCAAAAATAGCAGCCTCCACCAAATCTAACCTATCAAATTCGTGTGCTAAATCTTTCGATTTTTTAAAAGGGCTTTGGGGAGATACTACAAACCAAACTTGGTCAAAACCGGCTGTTTCGGCCATTACATTGGCAATAGCCAAATGACCAATATGAATGGGATTAAATGAACCAAAAAATAATCCTATGTTCAATGTGCTAGAGTTTAATAAATTTTGAACACATTTTTTCAGCCTCGGCTAAAGACCTTTTCAGTTCTTCATTTACCAGAGTAACATCAAACTTCTCTTCAAAGCTCATTTCAAATCGAGCCTTAAACATGCGTTGAGATAAGCTATCTTCAGTTTCCGTTCCTCTATCGGATAATCTTTCGTTAAGTACTTCTAAATTTGGAACCTTTACAAAAACAGCCAATGCTTTATCACCAAAATATTTTTTTAAACTTATCCCTCCTTTTACATCCACATCAAAAATAACATGCTTACCATCTGCCCAAATTCTGTCAACTTCAGATTTGAGAGTGCCATAAAAATTACCGGGATACACTTCTTCCCACTCTACAAATTCATTGTTATCAATTTTATTTTTAAACTCTTCGGGAGTCATAAAATGGTAATCCTTCCCATTGTCTTCATTACGCCCCCTGCGATCGCGAGTGCAGGCCGAAATAGAGAAGGATAAGTTAGAAAAAGTATCTAGCAGGTGTTTTACAATAGTTGTTTTGCCTGAGCCTGATGGAGCTGAAAAAATGAGGGCCTTTCCTTTATGCATGTTGATATTTATGTTTTGCTCTTAACCAGAGCAAAAATACTAAAATACTCTTAACCTGAGTTCGGGTTAAGAAATTTATGCCTAGAAAACTATGGGTTTACTTTACGCTGGATTTCTTCAATTAAAGCATTAGAAACTTCAACCTTAATGCACTTATTCTTGACCGCTTCTCTTATTGCTTTCTCCAGATCGTAATTATCATAACATCTATAGCACCGATTTACATGCTTAATAACAAAAGAAGTTTCCTCTTCTGTTGTTTGCCCGTCAAGCATTAACCGAACTAGCTCCAACCAGTGCTCCTCCTCTGGGCAACGGGTCTTTTTGCTCATCATGGTTTTTTGAACCCACCTTAGAAATGTCCCCATTCTTCTCTTAATTATTTATAACCCATGCTAGCAGCATAAGTAGCTAGCTTTTGTTTTAATATATTTCTTGCTCTATGCAATCTTGAACGTACCGTACCAATGGGTATGTCCAATATTTTAGACATCTCATCATACTTAAAACCTTCCAAATCACATAAAATTATTACTGTTCTAAAATCTACACCCATCGAATTTAGGGCGTTTGTAATCTCATCGCCTAACATCCCTTTTACTGTTTCCGATCTTAAATCAGGTGTAGATTGGGTTTCAATTTCGTTTCCTTCAGAATTATAAAACGTTTCGACCTCCTGATAATCAATCATGTCAGGATTTTTGCTCTTTTTCCGGTAATCGTTTATAAAGCTGTTCTTGAGTATTCTAAACATCCAAGCTTTGGCATTAGTTCCACGTTCAAAAGAGTTTATAAACCTAAAGGCTTTCATACAGGTATCCTGAAGTAAGTCTTTAGATTCATCCTCATTTTGAGTAAGCTTATAGGCGAAATTATAGAGCGCATCGGCATGCACCATAAACTCATTATTAAAGATATCGCTCTTTTCTTTTTCGTTATAACCAGATGAGGACTTAGTCATAAATCAAATGTATTAATTAAAAAAATATAATAACAGTTACTTAGAGATATACACTATAAACTTGAGTTCGGGATAAGGAATAGCTGCCAGAAAATAAAATAGTAGGTGATATGTTGAAAATAAAAAACAAAGATATAATGGATTATTTTCCCCGCAAGCTGGCGGAGTTATTTAAAAAAAATACCTGCTAGCCTTTCCCTTTGGGCTTTAGCGAAACTTCCCTAAACCGCCTTATATTTCCTCGAATTAACCCCATTAGTCCTTCAATCCTGAATGGCTAGGGATAAGTTGTTTATGAAATTTTTGCTTAACCCGCATTATTCATCAGGATTCTATTCCAAGCCCTAATTGCTTCAAAATCAAGCACGTCCATCAATTTTGATACTCACCGTGGTGATGCCACGCTTGCGTGTCAAAATCAATGTTAAGCACTTGATTTTATTGCACTTAGGGCTTTCATTACAAATCCCCAATGAATAATGCGGGTTAAAGTTGACAGCATTCCTTATCCCGACTTAGGTTATAAAGTCCGAAAAAAGATAAGCTTATCTCCTTTCAAAATTCATGTCAAGTCCATTAGTTCTTGTAAAATTCATTTTTTTATGTATTTTTATTCCCCTTTTCTCACAAACGAGAACTATGACTTTTGCTACTAACAAATCATATCAAAAACAGGTTTGGCTCAAACACTATAATAACCTTGTGGCCTTCCAAAAAAATACTGGAAGAGAATACCCGAATGCGTCTGACCCAGATACAAAACTCTACCATTGGTGCAAAAACCAACGAAGGTTTCACCTTAAAAATCAAATGTCGGGAGATAGAAAGAAGCTTTTGGATAAAATTAACTTTAGATGGAATACACTCCATTACTCTTTTGAGTTAAGGCTACAACAATTGCTTGCCTTTAAAAAAGAGCACGGAACGTTACATGTAAGTCAGGTAAAGTACGATAAGGCCTCAGACATTCATAAACTTTCGAGGTGGGTAAACGAAGTGCGTAGAATGTATAACGAAAATCGCATATCTATGGAAAGGATTAAGCAGTTAGATAAGATTGGATTTATATGGAATATGGAAGATGAGCGATTTGCTAATAATTTAATGAAGCTTAAAAGGTATTATAGGCAACATGGTCATTTTGATGTTCCTCAAATTGGCAGAAATAAAAAATTAGGCGAATGGGTTGCTCAAGTTAGGTGTAGAGGTTTGGTAAAAACACATTACATTAAAGCACTTGATGAAATAGGGTTTGAGTGGCTTGGAAAAAAGAAAAGACTACAAAAAGCTAAATCTACTATGCGTGATGTTGACCTGAAGAGTAAAATAATGAAGGGGCGGGCTAATGCTAGAAAATCATTAAAAAAAGCAGTTTAGCCCCTCATCTTATCAAGTAACTGGTCGAGTGTTTCTCTTTCTTCCATTGTTAAATTCTCAAAAGGTTTTTGCACATGTGTTTCAATGGTAGCATCCATTGAATTTAATATATTAATCCCTTTTTCTGAAATTTTAATATCAACCAATCTTTTATCCTTTTTACTCGTTTTTCTTTCTACAAGGTTTTTAAGTAAGAGCCTGTCCACAATTCTTGAGGCATCAGACATCTTATCAATCATTCTGCTTCTTATATCAGAAGTTGAATATACTTCAGGGTACCTCCCCCTTAATATTCTTAACACATTATACTGTTGAGCCGTAATCTCAAATTGAGAAAAGTACTCTTTCTGATGATTCTTAATCCAATTGAATGTGTAAATTAGATTAAGCCCCAAGCGTTGACCTTGGCCAAAAATATTCTGTTTAATAGCTTGCTCAAGCTTCATAGGTTTGACTTTAGTTAGAACCTGAGTCGACTTAAGGAATGCTGTCAACTTTAAGCGAAACTTTCATAGACAACTTAGGTTAAATAAATAAGTACTCAAAGTTACAAATACTATCCTAATTTGCACTACCTTAAATCCGCAAGGAAAATCTATTACAAGCCATAATATGATGTCATTCAGT
>CAZZML010000170.1:0-6805 GCA_964654735.1 uncultured Roseivirgaceae bacterium
TTGAAAACTCAAGTTAACGCGTAGAGTTGGGTCATTGGGGATATGATCTTCAAACACTGCCCCAATTTTAAATCGTTGGTCGGTAGGTCGCCTTACCATTTCAGGATCAAGACCTCCTATTTGTTCTTTAGTAGAAAGCAATCCAAAACTAAACCAAGATTCCGTTCCTTCAATAAATTCACCGGCTAATCGAGCTTCAAAACCAACAGCATAGCCTCTGGCACTATAATCCGGGTAGTATTCTACTCGCACATTATCAAACTGATAAGGAACTAAATCCCATAAGTTTTTATAGTAGGCCTCCGTACTCATATTAAAATCTCTTCCCCACCAAGTAAAACGATACTCGTTGCCAATTACCACATGCAAAGATGATTGCGTAGCCGGATTAGCTGTAGGTTGTCCGTTAATATCTAAAATCTCTCTATAAAAAGGCTGTTGGCGGTAAATACCTGCACCCAATTTAAAGGTGGCTCGCTTATTTCCTATTGGTAAATAACTAAGAAGCAATCGGGGACTGATATAAAACTTGCCATTAAGTGAATTTTGAGAGGTATAAATACCTGTTGTTACCCCAAAAGCAACTCCTTGATAATGATGCTGCCCATAAAGGGTAAACTCATTGGCGAGAATGGCTACATCGGATGATTGCACACCAGTAATAGACGTATAACCTATAGAGTCGGTAAATGAATACTCATTTAAACCTGCTTGAATGTTTCTAGTACTATACCGAACCCCAAAACTCGCATTGTTCTTTTCATTAAATCGGTATCCACCGTTCAATTCAAAATCAATAATATTGGCATCTAAGTTATTTCTGGCATATCGGTAAAGTGTACCAATCCCTCTTATTTGAACACATTCGTTAAATGTATCAGAATTTAAATTTTTATCCACATCACATAACCGATAACCACCTTCTACTTCGCCATTTTCTATTTCGTAGGTTTGCATGTAAGAGGCAATTACATTTAGATCCAACGCATCTGTTACCTCATAATTTACCTTAATAGCCCCTTGCAAGGTATTATAAAACATTTGCTCTTGTCCATCGAATCCTACTTCAAAACGTAGCTCTTGGTTAAATGTGCCAAAGGAAATTTGTCCACTTTCTGGGGTAACCTGATATTTGTTAGCGGCATAGGAAAACAAGGTTTCAATCGATACTTTATCTGAGACATCAATATTCCAATAGTTTTGAATATCGGTAAATCGAGGATCGTACTCTGCATTTACATCCAATGAGTTTAGCATATATCTCGACCGCTTATGCCTGATACCTATTAAAAAAGAGGCATTTTTAATATTTCCTTCTAAATACCCACTGGCTCCAATTAAGCTAACTCTAAAACCTCCGTGCCATCCATCTGCTTTTTTATAAGTTGCCTGTAATAACGAAGACATTTTGCCACCATTAGTAGCATCCCAACCACCTGCTGAAAAGTTAACAGATTGAATTAAATCAGCATTGATAAAACTTAGTCCTTCCTGTTGGCCTGCTCTTACTAAAAATGGACGATAGACTTGAATGCCATTTACTCGCACAATATTTTCATCGTAATTACCACCTCGTACCGAATACGCAGTGGACAGTTCGTTATTGCTCATTACCGAAGGAAGGCTGGCAAGCACGTTGGAGATATCATTAAATGGAGTAGAGATGTTTTTAATGGTAATTGCCTTAATTGTAACCGAACTTATGGCATTTGCCTCTCGCTTGGTTTCCACATCTACACCTTTTAATACCACGATGGCCTGTTTCAACCTTACTTCTATTCGTGTTTCTGAAGTAATTATTTGAATTTTTCTTGTAATAGTATTGAACTCGATATGCGAAAAATTGACTTCTTTTCGTCCTTGCTTCTTAAAATTTAATGAAAATTCTCCCTTTTTATTAGTACTACTACCCAGAGTTGAGTTAGCAACTTTAATAGCTACCCCTTCAATACCTAACCCTGTGCTATCAGAAACAATGCCCATTAATACAAACTGAGCTATGCTTTGTTGTGCAAGCAGAAAAAGGATTGAAACTAAAAAAATGCTTTTTTTTACTAGTGCTAAGTTGAGAATACTGTGTCGGAAAAGTCGCAGGTGTTTTTGTTCTGAACGATGCTGAAAATATGAGCATAGCATAGCTACGTGTGTATTTTCAAAAGAAGTGCAGGACAAAAAGAACATGACTTGGTTCGGCTAAAGTATGCTTAACTTAACACTAACAGTTTTTAAGATCGGTAATGGTTTGAGTAGGGTTGTCTGATTTGAAAATGAAACTACCAGCTACTAAAGCATCTGCTCCGGCATCCACCAACTTGCGAGCATTTTGCAAAGTAACTCCTCCATCAATTTCAATGATGGTATTGGTACTAGCATCAATAATCATTTTTTTCAACTCTCGTACCTTTTCATAGGTGGTTTCTATGAATTTTTGTCCGCCAAAACCCGGATTGACAGACATAATTAACACCAAGTCGATTTCATTAATCACATGCTTAAGCACGTTAATAGGCGTATGCGGATTTAACGACACTCCGGCTTTACACCCCAGCCCTTTTATTTGTTGGATATTGCGGTGCAAATGAGGGCAGGCTTCTGCATGTACAGTAATATAATCAGCCCCTGCTTTAGCAAAATCTCCTACGTATTTTTCAGGTTTCACAATCATTAAGTGTACATCTATTATTTTTTTTGCGTGCCTATTAATAGCACTACAAACAGGTGCACCAAAAGAGATATTAGGCACAAAATTGCCATCCATAACATCTAAATGAATCCAATCGGCCTCACTGTTGTTAAGCATTTCTACTTCTGGTTGCAGGTTTGCAAAATCTGCTGCTAATATGGAGGGTGATATAATGGGTTTGCTCATAATTTTACTATTCTTACCTTATAGGCTTCAGGCTTATTATCTGATTCATATAATACGTTTAAAAAATATAGCCCCTGCGATAAATGTTGTAATTCGATGAATGCAATATTATTACTCCAACTTACTGTAAACAAATTACTAGATAGTTTTTTGCCTGAAGTTTCAAACAGCTCAAATTGAGTTTGGTTTACCTTACTGGGGTTTGCAATTTTAACCTTCAATAACTCAGAAGGAGCAATTGGGTTTGGATAGATTATAATAGGTTCCATATCCGAAACAGATTTCAGGTAATTATTTATGGCAATAAAGCTTGGGATACCATAGCCAATTTCATCATCAGGAGCAACCGCATTTGAAGATGAATTTCGAACTGCAGTTAATAACCCCATTGCTGTAAACTCAGGATAAGCCTGCCAAACTCCAGCAATTAAACCAGCAACTTGAGGTGCAGAAAATGAAGTGCCGCTACCTCTTGTAATTACCCCACTTTCGTTTATTAAAAAAGCAGAACTACCCATAGCCACCACATCCGGCTTTATTCTTCCATCGGCTGAAGGGCCAAAAGAGCTAAAACCAGAACGCCCATAATCTGTTTGAATACTACCAACCGTTAAGCCATCCCTAATATCGGCAGGGCTTGTTATTATGCTCCAGGCTTTGTTGCCTTCGTTACCAGCAGAAGCCACCACAATTATTCCTTTCTCAGAAGCAATATGAGCAGCTCTTACTACTATCGTGGTATTCCCATCCATATCATCTTGAACATAGTTCATTTGCGGATCGTCAAAGGTATTATAACCCAACGAAGTGTTAATTATATCAACTCCTGCACTATCAGCGCGTTCGGCTGCAATTAGCCAATAATACTCTTCAATACGGTATTCACTAGGTACATTTTCGGTTACAAAAAGCATATAATTAGCTTCCGGGGCAATTCCCTGATACGAGTCTGGTATTAGAGCCGTCATAAAAGAAAGCACCTTGGTACCATGATCAGAATGTTGGTACACATTTGACGTTTTGGAAACAAAATCGTACGTATAATCTAATTTAGACTGCGAATATAAATGGCTAAAAGCGGAGAGATTGTCCACATTTTTAAAGCCACCATCTAACACCGCAATACTAATTCCTTGCCCTAAATAGCCTTGCAAATGCATTTCTTTTACATTCAAAATCTCGTTTTGAAATAATGTATCGGTGGGCGAATCGTCAACTTCCAGCTCATCTTGCGTATTGCTCCGCCTGCCTGCATAATTTTGCGGAGCTAAATAGGTAGTAGAAGCAACAAAGGATAGGGTTTTTAGCTGCTCTGCTTCACCAGCCGTACTCTTTATTATAATGCCATTAAACCATTTGGAGGATTCGAACACCTCTATTCCCTGACTGCTGATTGCCGTTTTATAAGAAGATGTGATAGGTAAATCCTGCTCATAAATATCAATTGCTTGGCTTATCCTTCTGTTTATTGCTTTAGTAGAAAGAAAAGCTTCGGGCTGGTCAGTAGAAAACCCATTGCCTAACTTATCTTTAAACGAAACAAAATAGTAATTATCTTGTGCTAAAACTGTTTGAGCAAACAAGAGCACCATAATTAGTAGAACTAAAAAACTATTCTTTGCCAAATTCAATTAGTTTTTGCTCAAAAATAAATCCATCCTCAATTTTTCCATTTTCAACACAGTTAGAACAATAGTTAATCTTAATTTTTAATTTATGAATGAGCCCAACATCTGCAGCATATACTTCAATTCTATAATCGTCTTCAGTGATTTTTGCAGGATCGAGTAAGTCCTTTTGTACTACCGTTAACGTATTTTCAAAAGTTAAGGTATCATAAGCGTAAGAATTTTCTAAATCAACCAATTCGTAGTATTCAGTTTCATTGCTATTGGTGGCGTTACCATCCCATTTTTTGCTCTCCAACACCGGAAAAGACAGTTTAACAAAATCTGTGTTGGCTTCTGACATGATAATATTAGAATTATTTATCAGTACTGCCCAAATGGAATCTTTTTGCCAAGTGGAGTCTGCTATTTCACGGCTATACCTACCAAGTAAAATTCTGGCATTACCATCAGAATAAATTACAGAGTCTTCCGCAACTTCTTTTACTAAATACTGTGTGGTATCAATGGATCCATCTAGGTTATGGCGAATGGTTTTGGTATAGTAAATTCGATAGTCCCCTAAACTTGTTGGGTAGTATTGTAAGCCAAAATCATTAAGATCAGGTTCTATAACTTTAGTGCATCCTAAAAAGCTAGTTGCCAAAACCAGTGAAAGCAATAGCCAGTTGCTTGCATTTATATATTTATTTTTATCACGAAACATTTAATTCAAATATAGTAGAGCGCTTTTTAACACGCATCATATTTACGAACTTTGCAGTTTAAAATACATTCAATAATGGGTTTAAAATTAAGTGTAAAAATCGGAGATGTAACTAACTTAAGCGATGCACGCTATGCAGCAGGTATGGGAGTTGATTACATTGGGTTTAATATTGATACCAGATCGGATAATTATGTAACAGCTCAAAAGTTTAATGAGATTGTAAATTGGATTAGTGGTGTTGGCATTATTGGTGAAATTGGAAGCAATCCACCAGATAATTTAAATGAATATACCCCTTTCTTAATTGAAACAAATGATTACGCCCAAGTTAAGCATGAGTCAATAGTTAGAATTAATGCCAAAAATTTAGAGATTAAAACGATTAAGTCTCATCTGATTACCAACAATAATATATTATTTTTTGTGCTCGAACTAGCTCCACAACAAATAGAACATAATATATCGGAGTTATCAAACCTATGTAAAGATCATCCTATTTATCTTTCTTCTCATTTTAGTGAAACTCTTTTAGAAACCATTACAAACCAAATAAACCCAAAAGGAATAGAAATTAAAGGGGGTATTGAAGATCAACCAGGGTTTAAAGATTACGATGGCATTGCTGATGTGCTTGAATGGTTGGAGGAAGATGAATAAAAAATGGAAAGTTGGGAATGACTAAAGTTAGGAGTTAACACTAATTAAATATACTTCCTAAATTGAGTACTTGTGTCTCTTTATTATGCCTAAATAAGAGAGCCTCTCCGCTACCTTTTAAATAGGTGTTTTCTCCTTCAATTTCAATCAACATGCCTTCTGGCAAACCTACTACTTTTGAATCTGGGTTTTTAGCCAAATATTCTTGCAATCGCATTTCACGGGTTTCACCACCATGGTTTGGGATGGTTGCATTGGTAAAATGTGGATTAATTTGAAAATCTATTAATCCAATGGCATTAAATGATTTAGGCTGTTCAACCGGCATATCGTTGGTTGTTTTAATGGTAGGGCAAGCCATATTGGCTCCTGCACTCCAACCTACATACTTAGTACCTCTATTAACAGCCGTTTTAATGGGTTCTATCAACTCTTCGTCTTGTAGTTTTTTTAGCAGGCTAAATGTGTTGCCACCCCCAGTCATTATGCAATCTGCTTTTAGTATTTCCTCTTTTTTATTAGAAAATGTGTGAATTCCTCTAATCTCTAAATTAAAATCGACAAGAGCCTCCTCTACAGACTTAGTGTATTCATCATAGCTTATGGTTACCCCTGCATAAGGAATAAAAACTACAGTTCTTACACCTTTTAAAAAATCTTTTAAATATGACTGAGGCCAACCTAAATAAGGTTGCCCCTTTATGGTTGAGTTACTGAGTAGAAGAAGTTTCATGTTTTTGAGCTTAAAATTCACGCAACTATTCAGGTAAGTATTATGCCCTTAACTGCAATCGCAAAGTTTTGCCACGCCTCAAACGTGGCGCAAAGTTCGCCATAATTTTCTTTGCGTTCTTGGCGATTCCATTGCGTTCTTAGCGATTAAATATAATGGCTAAGTTCTAATTAATACAGCTAAAATGCTTATATATTCCACTAAAACCG
>CAZZML010000171.1:0-6774 GCA_964654735.1 uncultured Roseivirgaceae bacterium
ATTAATAAAGCTGCTCCTGAGGCAACTAAAAGTGTAAATACTTTATTAAACTTCATATTTAAGCTATTTTTCTTACTTAAAGTTTTTCTCATTAACTTCTGAAGCTCCCGAATCTGAAAGCATCTTATTTATTTCTTCCTTGCTCTTTTTGTTCTCACCCAAGTCAATTGCCATAATGTACTTATCATCTGTACATCTAATATCGAACACAGGAGGTTTTGCCCAAGGCTTAAGATCGCTTACAATAAAAAAAGTAAGCACCATTCCGTGTGCAGCAAGCAAAACTGTAAATTCAAAAGTTACAGGTATAAATGGAGGCAACGATACAAAATCTTTACCACCAATAATCATAGGCCAATCAAAGCCTAGCATCCAATAAATGGTAAATAAGGCAAGTGAACAACCAATTAGTCCATAAAAAAACGAAGCGATTGGCAATCTTGATTGCTTATACCCCAGGTAATCGTCAATACCATGAATTGCATGGGGTGAAAATATCTCATGGATTTTAACACCATTACCTCTTACTGATTTGATGGAATCCAGTACTACGTCCGGGTCTTCAAATACGCCTACTAAATAATTTTTTCCAACTGCCATTATTTATTTCTTTTCACCGTCAGATTTTAAAATACTTTTAACTTCGGCCATGTTAATTACAGGGAAATACTTAGAAAACAATAAGTAAGCTGTAAGAAAGAAGCCTATACTAAATAGATACACACCTACATCGTGCTTGGTTGGGTAAAACATGGCCCAACTCGATGGAAGGTAATCTCTATGAATGGAAGTAACCACAATTACAAATCGTTCGAACCACATGCCAATATTTACAATAATGGAAATGATAAAGGTTGAAACAATACTGGTTCTAATTTTCTTAATCCAAAATAATTGAGGAGAAATCACATTAGCTGTCATCATACAAGCATACGCCCACCAATAAGGGCCTGTTGCTCTGTTAATAAATGCATATTGTTCGCCAGGCACACCTGAGTACCAAGCAATAAAGAATTCAGTTATATAAGCGATACCCACAATTGAACCTGTAACAATAATTACAATGTTCATTAACTCAATATGGCCAATGGTAATATAATCTTCTAACTTAAATAACTTACGAGTAACTATCATTAGCGTAAGCACCATGGCAAACCCAGAGAAAATTGCTCCAGCAACAAAATATGGAGGAAAAATGGTTGTGTGCCAACCTGGAATAACAGAAGTAGCAAAGTCCATTGATACAATGGTGTGTACAGAAAGCACTAATGGAGTGGCTAAACCTGCCAATATTAAAGATACGGACTCGTAACGAGACCAATCTTTGGCGCCACCCATCCAACCCATAGCTAAACCACCATAAATGGCTTTAGACACCTTACTTTTTGCCCGATCTCTAATCGTAGCAAAATCTGGAATTAAACCTACATACCAAAATACAAGTGAAACTGTAAAGTATGTTGAGATAGCAAATACATCCCAAAGTAATGGGGAGTTAAAGTTCACCCACAACGAGCCAAATGTGTTAGGTAAAGGCAAAGCCCAGTAAAAGCCCAGCCATAAACGACCCATGTGAAGACCAGGAAACATTAACGCACAAATTACAGCGAAAATCGTCATCGCTTCTGCTGCACGGTTAATACTCATTCTCCATTTTTGGCGGAATAAAAGCAATACAGCAGAAATAAGCGTACCAGCGTGGCCAATACCTACCCACCATACAAAGTTGGTGATATCCCAAGCCCAACCTACTGTTTTATTAAGCCCCCAAACGCCAATACCGTCCCAGAGTAAGGCACCAACAGAGATAGATCCAATACCTAATATAGCCAATGAAACAGCAAAGCCTGCCATCCATCCTTTTGATGGTTTAGCTTCAACCTGCCTACAAATGTCTTCCGACACATCGTGCATGGTTTTACCTCCATGTATTAGTGGTTCACGTATAGGTGATATTTGCATAGTGTAATCTTATATTATTAAGCGTTAGACTCGTTTTTATCTTTATTTCTAATTTTTGTCAGGTAAAGAACATTAGGCTTTTGTCCAATTTCTTCCAAAACTGTATAAGCTCTTTCCTCATTTACCTGCTTATCAATGCCATAATTTCCTTCTTCATTCTTAATTCTAAGAAGTTGAGAAATCATGCTGTTGTCATCGTTCATATCGCCAAATACAATGGCATCTGAAGGGCAGGCCGATGCACAAGCCACATTAATGTCACCATCATTTGTTCTTCTACCTTCTTTCTTCGCATCTAGCTTACCCAGTTGAATTCGCTGAACACACATCGAACATTTTTCCATTACTCCTCTTGAACGAACAGTAACATCAGGATTTAATACCATTTTACCCAAGTCATTATTCATAGATGAGTTCATATCAAACACCTCATTATCATGGTATTTAAACCAGTTGAATCTACGCACTTTATAGGCACAGTTATTTGCACAATAACGAGTACCAATGCAACGGTTATACACCATTTGGTTAAGGCCTTCGGTAGAGTGCGTAGTTGCAGCCACAGGACAAACTGTTTCACAACCTGCATTATTACAATGCTGGCACATCATCGGTTGAAATGTTACTTCCGGGTTTTCAGAAGCAATATCTAAGGCAGCCAATCTATCTATTAAGCCACTTGTTTTGGCTAATTCCTCTTCATTACTGCTATAATACCTGTCGATACGCATCCAGTGCATATCTCTTCGATTAATAACTTCCTGACGACCAACTACTGGTATATTGTTTTCAGCCACACACGAAACGTGGCATGCTGAACAACCTGTACAAGAGTTCATATCAATGGCTAATCCCCAATGGTGATCAGGATATTCATGGCCTTTCCATAAGGAGAGCGTATTTGCATGTACCTTTCCATCTTCTTGGTCTTGCCAAGTGGCAATCATAGGCACTTCTCTACCCGCCATTGGGTCTTTTTGATATTCACTAAGCGTAGCTTCCTGAATAACGTTACCACGATCCATATAGGTTTGGTGTGTTTGCGTACGAGCCACCTGATAAGTTTCATCAGTAGCTGCAAGGTTAACACCGGTTGTTACATTATAATAAGCTGCGCCATTTAGAGTTCCTACTAAACCGTTGGCATCAAACCCTAAATTGTTGGCTACTTTTCCTGCATTTTTACGGCCGTAGCCTAAAGCAAGACCCAATGTGCCTTTTGCTTGCCCTGGTTGAATAACAACAGGTAATCTATGCGTTGCTCCCTGCCCGTCCGGCAGGCGGGCGTTTATGGTTAAATCTACTTTAATAGATTTTCCTTCGTATTCCGTAATTCCTAATGCCTTGGCATCTGAAAGAGAAACAGTAACGTAATTATCCCAGGTAGTTTTTGTAATAGGGTCAGGTGTTTCTTGCAACCAAGGGTTGTTTGCTTGCGTACCATCTCCAATCGCTATTTTTTGATAAAGAGCCAGCTCAAATCCATCTCCTTTATAATTTTTTGCAATAGATGCTGCTGCTGCTGCGTCATCCGGCATTGTAAAGGTTAGTGCAAATGAATCTTCAGTAGGAGCCTCATACACTCCATCCTGTAAAATCTTATCCCAGAAAGATTGGAATGACAGACCTTCTTTTCCTCCACCGAAACGTTCTTTCCAATTAGCTTTTAAATAATCGAAATAACTAGTGGTATTACCCGACCAAGCTAATAAACTTTCTTGTTCCTGACGGGTTTTAAAAATGGGTGAAATAGTAGGTTGGCCTAAACTAAATGTACCATTCTTAGGCTCTGCATCTCCCCACGACTCTAAAAAGTGATTGTTAGGAGCTATATAAGTAACCAAAGTAGCGGTTTCATCTTTTCTATCAGAAGTTGAAACAGTTAATCCTACTTTTTTAATTGCTTCTGCAAGCTCTGCACCTTTAGCGTGGTTATAAACAGGGTTGCTGCTTAAGAAAATAACTGCATCCACTTTTCCTGCTTTTGCATCGGCAACAAATGCACTCATTTGAGCATCATCCCCTTTACGAGCATTGGAATAATCATTCAGTGTTAATGTATGCCCGTAATTAGATAACATATTATTTATGCTAGCTACCAAGGTTTGCACTGCAACATCGTTTGAACCTGAAACAACTAAAGACTTCCCTTTTGCTTTTAGCAAATCTCCAGCGGCCTTTTTAAGATTTTTATAATCGCCACCACCAGAGATAGAAGTACCTCCTGTTTTGGCAGCCACCGCATTATATAAGGCAATAACTGCTTTACCTTGCTCCGATGGTTTAATAGCAGTTCTATAATCGGCATTTGCACCTGTTAATGAAAGATTACTTTCAAACTGGTAATGCCTGGACATTGTTTTCTTTTTAGGACCAATTTTACGGCCTTTGCTATATCCTTTGGTATATTCAATTGGCGAAATCCAAGTTCCTAAGAAATCAGCATCAAAAGATACAATTACATCCGCTTTACCAAAATGATAGCTAGGCACAGCAGCTAAACCAAAAACTTCTTGGTTAGATTTTGTAATACCATAGGCTGATTGGGTGTCGTACTGAACTAGCTCAACATTACCATATTTTGCTTTAAATTCCTCAATTGCTTTTAAAGCAGTTGGGCTCATAATAGTATTAGCAACCAATTTGATTTGACCACCTTTAGCAGCAATAGCCGCTAATTTATCTGCTACTTCTTTATCCAACGTAGCCCAATCTGTATCACTGCCTCCTTTTTGAGGAGCCGTTAAACGTTCTTTATCATATAAAGAAAGAACAGAAGCTTCAATTTGAGCATTTGTACCTCCTTGCGAAATCTTTGATAATCTGTTTCCTTCTACTTTAATAGGGCGGCCTTCACGTGTTTTTACCACAACACTGGCATAATCGCCTCCTTGCATATAGGTAGAAGCATAGTAATTAGGAACACCGGGGTCTATATCAACAGGCTTATTTACATAAGGAATAGCATTACGAATTGGAGCTTCACAAGAAGCCAATGTAACTGCGGCCATTCCAAAGCCCATTAATTTTAGAAAATCTCTACGAGTACTTCCCGCTTCGGTTTCTTCTAATTCACTATTAGTTGGTAAGTATTCTGGAAATTCTTTATCTGCGTATTTTACAAACTCAGGGTCTTTGCCTAATTCCTCAAGACCTTTCCAATACTGTTTTTTTGTTGATTCCATGTTCAGTTATATAACTTGGAGTTTTTTCTTTATTATTAATAATGACATTTAGCACAATCCAGTCCACCGTTTTCTGCCACAGTAAACTCTCCTTTACCTTCGTGAATTTTTGCCAGTTTATCATAATACCCATTTCCTTTCGTGTTTAAAGGAGTATCTCTATGGCAATTGATGCACCAGCCCATGGTTAGATTCGCATATTGCTTCACAACTTCCATTTCTTCGATAGGGCCATGACAAGTTTGGCACTCCACTTTACCTACTTCAACGTGCTGTTCGTGATTAAAATAAGCCAAATCAGGCAAGTTATGAACTCTCACCCATTCAATTGGGGTATTATTGTCCACTGCATCATAAATTTTTTGGATTTCCTCTGTACCTGTATTTGCGCCTTTGTCAATTGCACTATGGCAATTCATGCAAATATTGGCAGAAGGAATATTAGCATTTTTAGATTTTCGAACACCTGTATGGCAGTAATTGCAATCAATTTTATAATCACCTGCGTGTACTTTGTGCGAATATTTAATAGGTTGTGTTGGTGCATATCCTTCTTGAACACCAACAGTAAATAAGGCATCAATGGAGGCCTTTGTTACAACTGCGGTTACAACTGCAATTACTATTCCTATTAGTGCTTTGTTTCTTAGCGTTGCAAAAATTCCATCAGGCTTAGCGATGTATTCCTGGTCTTCTTCAGATAACTCTGTATTAGCTAAGTAATTGCGAAGTTTAGAAATAATTAATGCTAAAACAACGAGTAGAATAATCAACACAACCAAGGAGCCTATGATGATAGCATTTACATAAGGAGCAGGAGAAGCAGCAGGTTCGGCTTTTAAATCTGCTACAGGTGCAGCTTCAACCGCATTATCCGTTTGGTCTTTAACGTAAGCCAAAATAGCCCCGATTTCCTCATCCGAAAAGGAAGGAAAACCAGTCATTTCTATTTGATTATATTCTTCAAATAGTTTTACAGCGTATTCATCACCACTTTTAATAACCTTAGCTGGGTTTTTAACAAATGCATAAATCCAAGGCAAATCCTTTCGATCATATACATTTTTTAATGCTGGTCCCACAACTCTGCTCTGCACACTGTGGCAGGCCTTACAGTTTTGTTTAAATAAACTTTCTCCAGCCTTTATCGTTTCTGCATCAGTAGGCACAGCAGATGACTGTGCAAAAGCTGATTGAAAGCCGTAAGATAACCAAAGAGAGAATAAAACAACAAATACTTTGAAGTTTCGTTTAATAGAATGCTTAGACGCCATACTTAAGTTAGTGTATTAATTTTCACTTTATTCAAAAGCAGCACAAATCTACTCTTTTGCAACTGCCATTTGCAAGCTAAACGAATAGCAAATTGATTGCAATTAACAAATCACCAGTGATGCAATATGCTTATCCTGCTGCTATTCAGGTAAGTTACAACGATTCAATGCTTATTTAGAATAATTATAAATAATTTTATTATACCAAAAATCATCTTTTTATTGGAACTAAATGCAGATTAACTCCAACAGCAAACGTTTGTTAGTAGATTTATTTTTACAGAGAAGAACTTATCTATCAGCCTGATCTTTTTATCTAAAATTCGGTTTTATCATCAATTTAACTTTAACCT
>CAZZML010000172.1:0-6693 GCA_964654735.1 uncultured Roseivirgaceae bacterium
TTACTCAGGCACGTAGCAATCTTCTTCCGTGCTTTCTATTGCAGTACTCATTTGTTGGTTGGCAATCAAACGCTCATCTAACTCATTCTTTTTCTCCTCAGGAAAAAACCGTTTTTGAAATACCAATAAAATAACAACGCCTATAAAAATAGAAGAGTCGGCCACATTAAAAATGGCATTAAAAAAATGAAAGTATTGACCGCCCACAAATGGCAGCCAGCCAGGCCAGGTAAACTCAAACAAAGGAAAGTAAAGCATATCTATTACTTGCCCATTGAATAAAGCAAAGGGCGCATCATAAGGTGCATTATCTAACCAAATGCCATAAAAGAGGCTATCGATTAAATTACCAACCGCACCTGCTAAAATTAAAGCACCCGCCCAAAGAGCTCCGGGATGCATGCCTTGTTTCGCATATTTAATAAGTAAATAAACCCCTCCAACAGAGGCTGCGAGTCTAAATAGGGTAAGTACCACTTTTGAGTATGGCCAGCTTAATTTCATGCCAAATGCAATACCTTCGTTTAAAATAAAGTGGATGCGAAACCACTCGCCCAATACACTAAACTCTTCGTAGAGGTTCATGTTATTATACACCAACATTTTTGTAAATTGGTCGAAAGCGATTACTGCTAGAGTAAGTAAAAAGTATTTATAGTATTTCATATAATTATTAAATAGCCACTAAGGCAGAAAGACGCTAAGATTCACAAAGCTGTGTTTTTGTGTTTACTTGGAGCCTTCGTGACTTTGTGGCAAAGTTTAAACTTCCACCTTTAAATTCAAATTAAACTCATCCATCTCCAACGGTTGCCCATCGGCTAAGTTATTCACAACGTCCAAAGATAACGCTTGCACTTCGGTACAGATGTAGTTTTTAAAATCTGCAACAGCATCATTTATAATAGCTTCATTTTTTTGCAAGGTCACCTTAATTTTATCTTGAACCTCAAGCCCCATATCCTTTCGTATATTTTGGATACGATTCACTAAATCTCGGGCAATCCCTTCTTTACGAAGTTCATCCGTAATAGTAACGTCCAGTGCCACAGTAAGCTTGCCTTCCGATGCCACTAACCAGCCTGGTATATCCTCATTAGAAATTTCAACGTCTTCTAATGTTAAGTTGATGGGCGCTCCACCAACATTAATTTCAAAGTTACCTGTTTGCTCAATGGAAGAAATATCGGCAGCAGAAAAACCATTGATGGCCGCTGTAATATCTTTCATTTTAGACCCATACAATTTACCAAGGCTTCTAAAGTTAGGCTTTATTTTTTTTACCAAAACGCCAGAGGCATCATCCATATATTCAATTTGTTTGGTGTTTACTTCCGATAAAATCAAATCCTCCACCGCTTTCACGTGGTTTTCAAACACCTTATCAAGTACTGGAATTAAAATCTTAGACAATGGTTGCCTTACTTTAATTGTATGCTTTTTACGTAGCGAGTGCACCAACGAAGATATGTTTTGAGCCAAGCTCATCCGGGCTTCTAAGTCGGCATCAATCAATGCTTTATCTGCCACAGGGTAGTCCGTCAAATGCACAGATTCTTTCTTGGCTTCTTCCGAAGTTGTTAAGTCTAGGTATAGATTATCGCAATAAAAGGGTGCTACAGGTGATGCCAATTTGGCTACCGTTTTTAAGCAAGTGTGCAAGGTTTGGTAAGCCGCTTTTTTATTCTCGTTAAACTCGCTTTTCCAAAAACGCTTACGATTTAAGCGCACATACCAGTTGCTCATATCGTCAATCACAAATTTTTGGATTAGCCGAGTTGCTCTGGTAGGCTCATAGGTTTCGTAAGCCTCACCTACTAATTTAATTAAGCTATTCAATTTAGAAAGAATCCATTGGTCACTTTCTGCAAGCACTTCCTTGTTTAGCTCGCCAGGCTCAAACTGATCGAGGTTGGCATATAGCGCAAAGAAATTATAGGTGTTATGCAAAGTGCCAAAGAACCTACGTTGGCTTTCGGCTACACCTTCTTTTTTAAACTTAAGGTTATCCCAAGGGTTAGCATTCGAAATCATATACCAACGGGTAGCATCTGGCCCATAGGTAGCAATGGTTTTAAACGGATCCACTGCATTGCCTAAGCGCTTGCTCATTTTATTACCTTTGGAATCGAGCACCAAGCCATTGGCCATTACATTTTTAAACGATACTTTATCGAATAGCATAACAGAAATAGCGTGTAAAGTAAAGAACCAACCACGGGTTTGATCTACTCCTTCGGCAATAAAATCGGCAGGGTAATTTTCGTTAAAAACCTCCTCATTCTCAAATGGGTAATGCCATTGGGCATAAGGCATAGCACCAGAGTCGAACCAAACATCAATAAGGTCGGTTTCACGAGTAAGCTTTTGCCCTGTTGGACTCACCAAGAATACATCATCTACATACGGGCGGTGTAAGTCAAAGTCATCGCCAATAGACTCGGTCATAAAACCAGCTTTGATAGATTTTTCAACTTCGGTTTTTAACTGCTCGATAGAGCCGATGCAAATTTCTTCTGTGCGGTCTTCGCTTACCCAAATAGGCAGTGGAGTACCCCAATAGCGCGAACGCGAAAGGTTCCAGTCCACCAGGTTCTCAAGCCAGTTTCCAAATCGACCCGTACCCGTTGATTCGGGTTTCCAATTAATGGTTTTATTAAGTTCTACTAGTCGGTCTTTAAAGGCTGTGGTTTTTATAAACCATGAGTCCATAGGATAATATAAAACGGGCTTATCGGTACGCCAACAATGTGGGTAACTATGCTCGTATTTTTCTACCTTAAATGCTTTATTCTCTTCTTTTAACTTAATTGAAATAAGAACATCCAGCGATTTTTCTGGAGCTTCTCCTGCTTTATAATATTGGTTTTTTACATAAAGGCCGGCAAACTCGCCCATCTCTTTCACATACTTCCCTTGCTTATCTACAATAGGAGCGTCTTTGCCTTCTTCATCTTTTACAAGGATTGAGCCAATGCCCGCTTTTTGAGCAGCTCTAAAATCGTCTGCACCAAATGTAGGCGAAATATGTACAATACCAGTACCATCCGCAGTGGTTACAAAATCTCCTTCAATTACTTCAAAGGCTTTGCCATTTGGCTTTACATACGGCATTAATTGCTCGTATTTAGTGCCTATTAAATCTGTTCCTTTAAACTCTTTAATAACGGAGTATGGAATTAATTTATCGCCTTCTTTATAATCTTCCAACCCAAGATCTGAAGCTTTTGAATTAAAATAAGCAGACATCCTATCCTTGGCAAGAATAACTGTTTGGCGTTGAAATGTGTAAGGGTTGAATGTATCCACTTTTACATACACAACCCCTTTACCAACGGCTAAAGCCGTATTGGCAGCCAGGGTCCAAGGTGTGGTTGTCCAAGCAAGGATATAGTCATTTGCCGTGCCTTCAATTTTAAACTGGGCAACAGCCGTTGTGTCTTTTACATCTTGGTAGGTGCCTGGTTGGTTAAGTTCATGTGAGCTTAAACCTGTACCAGCCGCAGGAGAATAAGGTTGAATAGTGAAGCCTTTATACAAAAGCCCTTTGTCGTAGAACTTTTTAAGCAAGCTCCACACGCTTTCCATGTACTTGGGATCAAATGTGATATATGGGTCATCCAAATCAACCCAATACCCCATTTTCTCTGTAAGATCATCCCACTGATCCTTAAATTTCATTACTGCCTCTCGGCATTTTTGGTTGTATTCTTCTACCGAAATTTTAGTGCCAATATCAACCTTGGTAATGCCCAATTCTTTTTCTACTTGAAGCTCCACTGGTAAACCATGGGTATCCCAGCCACCTTTTCGCTTTACCTGAAATCCTTTAAGTGTTTTATATCGACAGAAAATATCTTTAACTGCACGAGCCATTACATGGTGAATACCTGGTGTGCCATTTGCAGAAGGAGGTCCTTCATAAAAAGTAAAAACAGGGTTTCCTTCCCTGCTTGTTACCGATTTTTCGAAAATGTTGTTTTCTTTCCAGGTGTTGAGTACACCTGTAGCCATTTCGGCATAGTTTATCCCTTTGTATTCTTTGTATTTCATTAATACAGAAACTATTTTTTTTGATTCTCAGGCACTACTTGTTGCCCGTTTTCCGACACTTTTATTTTATCCAATTCAATTTCTTCATCATCAATATAAAAGCCATCGTATTCTTCAATAATGGGGTGCCTGCCTGACTTACGGTGTCCGCTATCGAATGTAATTAGTAACGATGGTAGTACTATTAAATTGGTAAACATAGCAATAAGCAATGTTATAGATGTTAGTAAGCCCAAAGCTACGGTACCGCCAAATTCGGATGCCGTAAAAATGACAAAGCCTGCAAAAAGCACAATGGCTGTATAAATCATACTGGTGCCTGTTTCGTGCATGCTTAGGTCAATGGCTTTTTTTACGTCAAAATTATTAGCATATAATTCCTGCCTGTATTTGGCCAAAAAGTGAATGGCGTTGTCCACCGAAATACCAAAAGCTATACTAAATATAATGGCCGTACTTGGTTTTAGCGGGATGTCCATAAAGCCCATTAACCCAGCCGTAATTAATAAAGGAATTACGTTGGGTATCAATGATAAAATAATCATTCTCACATTTCGGAAAAGTACACCCATTATGATGGAAATAATGATGAACGCAAGGACAAAGCTCATTTTTAAGTTATCTATCAAAAAAGAATTTCCTTTAATAAATAACAAGGTTGTACCTGTTATGCTTGCGGTTAGCTTAGTGCCTCCAAATATTTCTTCTTGCTTAGGCCGGATTACCTCGTTAATAAGCGAATCCATTTTAGTGGAGCCAATGTCTTTTATTTTAAGCGAGATTCTTATTTTTTGACCTGTAGAATCAACAAAGGCATCTATTAAACCAGAGCTGTCTTCCTGATTTTTTAGGTAGCTAAGAATGAAATTCTTTTCTTGGTTATTCTTGGGTAAGCTATATCTTTTGGGGTTGCCATTAAAATAAGCCTGACGAGCCGCTTTAATAAAGGATACAATAGATACTGGATTTGAAATATCTGATTGAGCTGCTAAGAAGTTCTCATATTCCTCAATTTTTTTGAGGTTTTTAAGATTGGTAACTCCTTTTTTCTTATGTGTATCCACTACAATTTCTAAGGGCATCATACCAGAAAAGTTGTCTTCAAAAAAATAAAGGTCTTGTTTAACTCTACTATCTTCCGGAATATCATCAATCATATGCGACTCGGAGTGCACCTGATAAGTACCATAGGCTGCAAGCACTACCAAAATAATAGTAACGGTGAAAACCGCAGGTCTGTAATTAGTTACTACTTTGGTAAAGCCCTTAAGCACTCCTTTTAAAGGGGTAAAGCTGAGGTGTTTTAAGTGCCTGGCACTTGGCGATGGCAAGTAAGAGAACACAACTGGCATCATAATAATACTTACCACAAACATGGCCATAACATTAAGGCTGGCAATGACGCCAAACTCCTTGAGAATTATAATGTCGGTAAACATAAGCACTCCAAAACCAACAGCAGTAGTGCCATTGGTAATGAGCGTAACTAAGCCAATTTTGGCTGTAACGGTTCTAATGGCTTTCATTTTATCGCCATGCATTAAAAACTCGTAGTGATATTTGTTAATAAGGTAAATACTATTGGGTATGCCAATGACCACAATAATGGATGGAATAAGGCCTGTAAGCAAAGTGATTTTAAAGCCCATTAACACTAAGGTGCCTAGCACCCAAACTACTACTACCACAATGGTTAAAAGGGGAAACACTACGGCAATCCAAGACCTAAAAAACAGTAACATTATAAATGCGGTGATAAGTGCAGAGTAAATCAGAAACATTTCTAGCTCATCTTTTACTTGCCCAGCAATTACCGAACGTACAAAAGGCATGCCTGCAAAATATAATTGGATTCCTGTGTTTTCAGTAAACAATTCACCTGCTCTCATAATGTCTTGGGTTAACCCAATCCGTTTATCAGAGTTAAGGTAAGCTCTATCATAAGAAACCAAAATGAGAATCATCCCATTTTTTTCATTAATTAATTGTCCACTATAAAACCGCTGATTCATAGTTACATTCAAAAGGCTATCTAAATCCTTTTGGTTGTCAGGCATTTCCTTAAAAATCTTATCAATGTCAAATTTTTTCTCTTCCTTATTGCTAATGAGGCGTGGCAAATCAGGTAAAGAGAGAACTTGGGTAACACCTCCCAAGCTTTCGATTTCATCGGTAAGGTACTTTAATCGGTTAAAATTGGTGGGTGTAAATAAAGAACTATCTTTTATGCCAATGGCCAATATGCTGCCATCTTCTCCAAACAGCTCTTTAAATTGCATAAATGCTTGCATATCAGGGTCGCTATCTGGTACCACTTTGGCAAAATTATAGTTTAACTCTGCCTTCCGGGCGTTATAGCCCATAAAAATAGTTACTCCAACTAACGCAATAATTAGAGGAAGTCTATACCTTAAAATAAAATTTGCTAAATTGCTCCACATTGCTTAAAAATTAGTGCACAAAGGTAGTTTATTTTGACGAATGGCATTAATAGAAAAGCATTTATTCATATTACTGCTCATGGTGCTCTTAATATGAAGCTTATAGAAGTTGCTCTCCTCTTTTTTACAAGGCTTGCTAGAATCCTAGTGTCAAGTCAAGCATACTTTAGCCGAACCCCCGAAAGCTTTCGGGGACCTT
>CAZZML010000173.1:0-6679 GCA_964654735.1 uncultured Roseivirgaceae bacterium
AATTTATCTTTAGCTATGTAATTCAACTAACTTAACCAACCGAGTTTTTTATGAGTATTGGTATAGCAAAAAACAGAATCACAACAGAAGCACGCAATATGGTTTCAGAACTATTAGAATTCTGTAATATTGCTCATAGAAATAATTATAAAGTTAATAACCAATTAAATTTCGAATCACCTTCAAGCTTAAAATATTATTCGCCAACAAAACAAAACAAACCACCTATTCGTTTTCACATCCATATTGATGCAGATAAAATTAGCGCTCCTCTTGAAAATAAGTTATTGGATGCTGGTTACCAAGTAAGTGACTTTATCAAGCATAATGGCGGTGAGGCAAGGCCTCGGTTCATTCGAACAACAAAATTTACTAATGTCCGTAAATATAATTTTATGTTAAATGAAGCATTTAATTTATGCAAACAGGATATTGAATTTATAGGTTTTGTCGAGGGTGAAGTGATTGTAAAAAACCAAAATATCAATTTTACAAAATACGCTAATGTTGCTCCTATGCCATTTATTGCCAGTACAGAACATGAACCAGGAGGATATTCAAAAGATAGCGATATGCATGTCACCCTTTGTCCTGCTCAATCTGACCGAAGGGTTTTAGAGTCTTTAATTTCAATGGGGTTCTCCTGTGTTCTTTCACAAAAATCTTGGGGTCTTGCCGCCGTTTTTTCATTACAAGGATCAAAAAAAATAATCGGTCGGGCATATAATGAAACATATGAATTTTTGCTAAAGAACGGGGGTATTGCCAACTGTTCTCTTAAAGACGAACGTATTTCGTTTTTATGGGTTTCGGGTGATGATGCACCTAAAACAAGAGTAGTCAGACAGATAGCCTGGAATAGCTTATAAAAAATAATTGGAATAATGTTATGAATAAAAAAAGCTGGATAATAACTTTCGTGACCTTGGGTTTGGTTCTTCTATGGGGTTTCACCTTATGGCAAGCAAAAAGTAAAAAAAATACCCAACCCCCTGAACAAGCAGTTCATATTGGAGCAATCTTACCCCTTTCTGGTAAGGCAAGCCAATATGGGATATGGATTCAAGAGGCTCTTGAACTTGCTCGTGACGAAATAAATCAGACTGGCGGAATTAATGGCGTACCACTAAAAATAATCTTTGAGGATGATCAAGCAAATCCGAAGCTTGCCAGTAATGCTATGAAAAAGCTAGTTTCAAGTGATCATGTTTCGGTTGTATTTGGAAGCTGGGCATCCTCTTCAGTGTTGGCACAAGCTCCCATAGCTAATGAATCAAAAGTTGTGATTATGGGAGAAGCGGTATCCCCTAAAATTCGAGATGCTGGCGATTTTGTATTTCGTATTCAACCCGATGGCTCTGTTTACCTCAAAGAATTAATACCATTTATGGTAAAAAATTTAGAGTTTAAGACTGCTTCGATTATGTATGTAAAAAATGACTTTGGAGTCGATCTTGCAGATACAGCTGAAAGTCTTTTACAAAATGCAGGCAAAAATGTACTTGCCAAACAAGCTTTTACTCAAGGTGAAACAAACTTTAGAACACAACTCACCGTTTCACGAGCATCAGCACCCGATGTTATTTTTGTATTTGCTTACGCCGAAGCGGGTCATATTCTCAAACAGGCGCGTGAGTTAGGAATAAAGGCACCTTTTTTTGCTGCTGCGACATTTGAAAACCCTAATATTCTCAAAATTGCTGGTAATGCTGCTGAAGGGGTTATTTATCCACATCATTTTGATCCTGCATCTAACGATCCCACAATTGAGGCATTTCAGAAAAAATATATTCAACGCTATGGCAGACCGTCTGAAGGGTTTGCAGTTTTAGCTTATGATGGACTGTTTATTTTATCAAATGCTTTGCGCCAATGTGGGGGTGAAGATGGTGTTTGCATTCGAGATTTTTTATATAACATGAAACCATATGAAGGTATTACTGGGACAACTATTTTTGATGATCATGGCGATGTTCTTAAAAACATCATGATCAAAACAGTGAAAGATGGCAAATTTGTTCCATACATTGAACGACAACAGAAAGGAAATTAATAAATGCCCTCAAGTGATACGTCGTATATTTATAGAGGCAGGTTTCAACCGTTTTGCCGAGATTATTATGAGGCAATTCTTGGTTTTTACCTTGAATTTGCTCACGATAAGGGTGAGTCATTACAGCCTGATCTAATTTTATGGGTTGTTCGACATATAAGAACATCAGCACTGACTCTTGGTATTTTGGAAAATGAACACGATTTTGATGATGAGTTATTTCGTCATATAGTCTATTTTAATCCGTTTAGATTCCATGAATGCATTAAAGAAATTCGCCTGGGTTTAGTTCATTATACTAATGAAGATATAACAAAAGTGGACCCGGATGAAGAAAAAAAGAAACTAGAATGCTTTCTTAAATGGGCAAACGTAAATGTACATCCAATTTCTATTCCGATTTCCATTTCAGAGATGACTGAATATATTGATGGAAAAACAGTAATTGATATATTAAAAAACCAAAATAAAATAGAAAAAAAGAATGGAAAATTTCATCAGCTTTTGAAACATACTCAACCAAAAGTATTCCGGATTTTAGAGAGTTCAAATAATGATGATCATAATTCAGCATGGGGAGAATTAGCAAAAATGCTTGCTGCTCGTGTGACAGATTCATTTCATCCTAATACCAACCAATTTAAAATATTTCTTCCAATATTTGATAAACAAGATATTGCTGATTCAATAGCATTAGAAAAATCAGGGTGGAGCTGTGAATTAAGGTATATGCATTTGAGTCATAGTAATCAACTGTCTTATACCGTTCCTATGCCAAAAGATCCAGGGCACAAACTTTGTACATTTAATGCATACATTTTTTATGCTTTTATTTTATCTTTAGAAGCATCAAATGATAATTTTTCTATAAGTCAGTTTAATTTAGATAGAAATATATTAAGGGAGTTTCTTATAAAACGTTCAACACAGAATTATTTTGATAGTTTTGTAAAACGAGTTAACGAGCTATTAGAAGAATTTAAACAAGAACATTTTGCAGATTTGAATGCTTTTATTAATCATAGCGATAGAATTGCACAAATTTTTAATTTCATTGCCATTCCAAACTACCCTGATAAACCACAGTTTATTTTGAAAATTGACTTTCCAATTCAATTTGAAGGGTATATTGAATTAGCCAAGAAATTTATACAAAATTCCAGCTTTATTGGAAAAGACAAATCAAAGAATTTAAACGATAATGGACAACATCAAATTGCTGATTTAGTAAAAGCAGTAACTTTTTTTTCAAGTATCACGCTAAATGAATTCAATGATTTAAAACCTATAGATAAAGAAAATATAGAAAGTTTAATACAAGTTTCTACCCCAAATAACTTTACACCAGAGTTGGTAAATAAATTTTTTAAAATTATTACTAAAGTTGGTTATAAATAAATCATAGGAGATCACTTAAATGTTAATCTTTATTATAAAAAACAGAGCATTATGGTCAGTGCTTTCTATCATATTTTTAACTATTTCAGTAAACTTATTTACTTCTGATGGCTTTATTGACCAAGAAAAAAATTTTAAATTTCTATCTTTCTTGAATATTGCACTGATTACATATGGAGGTGTTTTATTACACTTTGTTCAATATAACTGTTCAGAATATTTGGATGAGGCAGAAAAAGTTTATAGTGAAATTAAAAACTCCATTAGTCAAAAAGAGCAAACTGGTCTTTTGGTAATGTTTTGGTGCTCCCTAAGTGCTTTATTAGGCTTGTTAGGGTGGTCTTTAAGATATATCTGATTTGCCAAGGATTTTTAATTGTATACCATTCATATTCTCACACTGGCCTGTGCATATGTAACAGTATGTGCTGGTTCCCACTTGATGATAAGAGGAGCTGGATCAGTTTCACTTGCTCAGGGTGCATTACTTGGAATAGGTGCGTACTCTATAGGAATTGGTTGCGTTAAATTTGGACTGCCCTTTTGGTTAGCATTTATCCTAGGTATCATTTTTTCTATTTTTGCTAGTTTAGTGTTAGCACATTTCTCATTACGATTATTTGGAGATTATCTTGTTATTTCAACCTTATCATTTCAATTAGTATTACATGAAGTTGCGCTTAACTTTCATCAATGGACAAATGGTCCAATGGGTATTCCAAATATACCAAGACCAGAAATATTAGGATTTTCTCTCAAATCTGATCTTTCTTTGCTCAGTTTTTCTCTAATTTGTGCGAGCTTAGCTCTTTGGTCTTTATCAGTTCTATGGAATTCCCCCTATGGTAAAACACTGATTGCCGTTAGAGAAAATCCAACCATTGCAATGGCTACGGGGAATAATGTTGAGCGAGCAAAAATTGAAGCTTGTGCTTATGGTGCTATATGGGCAGCTATAGGTGGAGTAATATTAGTCAGCATTACTCGGTTTGTTGATCCTTCCTTTTTTGGTCTTGGTGAAAGCTTATTAATTTTAGCTGTTGTTGTGTTGGCTGGTAATCGTCCTGTTCCAGGTATTCTTTGGGGGGTGTCTATTACAGTGATCGCTCCAGAATTACTTCGATTTGTTGATTTTTCTGCCCCTACAATTGGATATGCCAGAGGGATTTGCTATGGGGTTATACTTATTATAACGGCTCGTAGCTCACTTTTTTCTGGCAGAGGATAAGTGGTCTGAATTATGCTGAGGTGCAATAAACTAACAAAGACCTTTGGTGGACATGTCGTATTAGATGAATTTAGCCATAACTTTTCAACTGGATTGACCTCGGTAATAGGACAAAATGGTTGTGGGAAAAGTACTTTGTTAAATTTGATTTCTGGATTTCTCCAGCCAGATAAGGGTGACATTAAGTGGAAAGGGAAAGATATAATTAGCCTTTCCCCTACTTCAATTGTACATAAAGGGATTTCAAGGACATTCCAAGATAGTAGAGCAATTGATGATCTACTAGTTTGGGAACATGTTGCGCTTGGGTTCAAATTTCGACCTGGACAAAATTTGCTTTCATCTTTATTTTTACCCTTGAGAAGATCATCACAAGAAGATTACATGCGAGAGCAAGCACATCAAATTCTTAATTATTTTGAGTTTACCTCTTTTTCTAATCAGTTTGTTGGAACACTTTCCATCGGACAAAGACGATTAGTTTCAATGGCAACATGCGTGGCAACAGACGCATCATGTTTTTTATTAGATGAACCAATTGCAGGTATTGACAGACACTATGAGGAATTGATTTTTGGATGGATCAAATATATGGAAAGTGAGGGGAAGACAATTATATTGGTGGAACATAACTTAAGCTTCATTGATCGTTTATCTTCTAAAATAGTTGTTCTAGGCGATTATTTTTAATAAAGCATGACATTTAAAGTAGTGATAAATCAGATTAGTTATTCGAAAACTCCAATTTTATTGGATATTAACTTGAGTATTAATTCTGGTGAGATTATTGGACTCATCGGACATAACGGATGTGGTAAATCAACCTTACTTCGTTCAATAGTTGGAATCCATCAAGAATGGGATGGATACATTCAACTTGGATCAACTAAAATAAACATTCCTGAACCGAGTTTATTTCGAAAATTAGGCATAACTTATCTTCCCCAATTAAATGTAATATTTGAGAATCTCTCATTAATAGATAATATAAGAGCAGCTCAATTACCAATAAAGTCTTTGAGTAAAAATGAGGCTTCAAAACTATTGATTGCAGATTTAGAGCATAAAAAAAATGACATTGCTTCAACGTTATCAGGCGGCGAAAGACAATTACTCGGTATATCAATGGTATTGGCAAGTAATCCTAAGGTATTATTATTGGATGAACCTTGTGCATCCCTTGCACCCGAAACAGCACAAAACTTTTTACAGCGTCTTAAAGCTAGTGTAAAAGATAAAAGAATATCTGTTCTTATTGCTGAACAGCGTATTCCCGAATTATTAGAAATAGTTGATAACGTGGCGGTTATAGATGACAGGCATCTTGCTTTTCTTGGGGGCATTGATGAGTTTTTGAGAACAGATCATGCTCCTAAATTAAATTTAAACACATGATTATCGAAACTGCCTGAATTGAAGCCATAGAACATTAAGTTTTCATAACGTATTTTCTACCCACCTGTTGCCAAGTCTAATATGGACAACTAAAATAAAAATATTTACTGAAACAAATACTTATTAAATATGGAAAATAATTTTAGTGATTATGTAATTTACGTTGATGAAAGTGGTGATCATGGGTTATCTTCTATCGACCCGCAATACCCAATTTTTGTGCTGGTATTTTGTGTTTTTAAAAAACAAGATTATCTGGCAACAGTAAAAAAAGTTCAACAATTTAAATTTGACCATTTTGGGCATGACTTGGTTGTTCTACATGAAAGCGACATTCGTCGAGACAGAGGTGATTTCAGAATACTGAAATCAAGAGAACGCAAAGAGATGTTTATCGCTGACATTACTAATATTATTGAAGAAGAGACCTTTACTGTTATTTCAGCAGTAATTGATAAAAACAAACTTAAACAAAAATATGCACAAACAAGCAATCCATATCATATTGCACTCGCATTTTGTATGGAACGAGCATATCGGTTTTTGGAGAAAAATAGCGAGGCAAATAAATTAACCCACATTGTTTTTGAGCAAAGAGGTAAAAA
>CAZZML010000174.1:0-6592 GCA_964654735.1 uncultured Roseivirgaceae bacterium
AAAAATGCTTTTCAGCAGAAACCCTTCATCCCTGGTATGGCTGAATAGTTACCAATATTTGTTATGAGCATTTTAAGTGTCTGCCAGTCAAGTACTCGCACAGGGTTTTGGAACGGAGATGTAGCGAGCTACATCGAGTACCAAAATTCGAGCCTGTCTGCCGAACAGGCAGGCAAGTGCTTGAATGGTTGGCAATTGGGATGCGTAATAGATTATTCATGAATTATTCAGGTTAGGAACAGAGAAACTTTTATCTATGATAAAGACATTTAGGAGGCCACACCATAATTTCTGTATTCAAAAATTTCATTGAAAGGTTAAAAGATTTTATCAGAGCTAATTTTTTAGCTCGAACCCACCCTTTGAGTTCCTTTTCTCTAGCCAGAGCATTATTTACATATTTATGATGCTCAAAGTACAAAAGATAATAGCAGTGATACTTTCCTGCAAAACTTTTATTAGTACCCCTGTTTATAAAGTGCTCTGTTAACCGTTGAGGAAGGTTATTGGTAAACCCTGTATAAAGAACTGATTTAGTTGAGTTTGTGATGATGTAAACATGGAAGGAGTATGGCATAAAGGTACAAAGTACGAAGTGCAGCTAATAAAGTCAAGGATTAGAAGGTTCTTTGACTATGACCTCAGAATGAAAAGGAAGAAAGTGAATGCTGTAGATTATTTTCCTTTTGTTACTGTTGCTGAGTGTTCTACTGTTTCCTTTTTTATGCTGACGAAGGAAACCGTGCCAACTGGACAGGCGCATCTTCTAAGGCATTGCTTTGTTTGTTGATAAAATGTCAACAAAGGAAAGTATAGACATAAAAAAGACCGGAATTAACCGATCTTTTATTATGTGATTGTTGGTGAAAACATCAACAATGGGTAGTGCACCAACAAAGGGTAAAAAACGGGTTGTTCTAATTATTTGGTTAACACAATGTCAAAAGAAACTAATTGAATATTAGTTATATCATTTATATCTTTATCTAAATCTTTCATCAGCGGAAAGCTCTTGATAGTTCCTTTAATTTTCCCATCTGCAAAACTTACATCTTTTAGACTTATGGGAACAGATGTAAGCTCTTTAAATAAACCACTGCTAAATTCCAGTTTAAGAGTGTTATTACCGTCTTCTAATGCCCAGGTACCAACATCTGCACTTTTATCGCTTTCTGATGAGCAAATAAAAGTAAGCACATTGTCAGCTTTAAAATTAATGGCATATTCCCAATTGTTTATACTCGGGTCGGTACAAGGTGCACTTAATGCTAACATTGATTCTACTAAGTTAGAAGTACTGGCACTTTCGCCTTTTTGTATGGTTAAAGAGTTAGGTGGGCTTGCATCTGGGTCAGTTACAGCATTTAAAACAACTAAATCTGTTGAAGTTAAATCCAATATATTGCCATCGACCAAGGTGGCAGATTCAAATGTATAATCACCGGATAAATCAGGTGCGGGTTGTTCATCTTTTTTACAAGAGGTAGAAATTAATACAAGCAATAAGGATAACGTTAAAATACTTTTTTTCATAATAAACTTAGTTTGTAAATAGATGGTAAATATAACAAGCAAAGAACTCTAAACAGATATTTAGGCTTTTTATTCGGTATTTTATAACTATTCAGCGAAAGAAATGCTACCACAGCTATAGTGAAGCTTCTAAGGCACTAAGAACTACTAAACAAAGGCACCAGACCAATTAAGACCTTAGTGAAATTTTGTCCTGATAGCTATTCGGGAATCTTTCTTAGTGGCTAAAAACGCTATTTTAATGGATGAATAGTTACAATATTTTTAGAAATCCTAACTACCCGGCATTTTTGGATTTGGATGGCTATGGCTGTTAAGAAATTCCCAAATAATTTCACTTGCATTAATGTCTTTATTCGTGTTACCTAATGTTGCTACAGGAAAGGCTCCCGGCCATGTATGCCCTCCGTTGTTAATAGTATAAAATACTACATTCGTTCCTTGGCTGCAAGTATTATATTGTTGCAATGTTACCGTTGAGCTATCTTCTGTGTTAGTGTCGGGCAAATCTTCTTCAATTACTTCCAATACATCGCATTGATTATTATTTACCCAAAAACTTATAACATCAGGAACCGTAGGAGGCTGTCCATCCACTCCCCAATAAGGAATTACCTCATCTGTTGTGCCATGGATTTGTAATATGGGTACTGGTCGTAGTGGCATACATTTGCCTAGCGAACTGGCAGACATGCCTCCTGTAACTGAGGCGATGGCAGCTATTCTATCGCTCATATCACAGGCCAAGGTGTAGGCCATAAATCCTCCATTAGACATTCCGATAGCATAAACTTTAGCCAAATCAAGGCCTTGATTTGCATAAATCTCATCAATCATTGCGTCAATAAATCCGGTGTCATCAACACCTGTTCCAAAATTTGAATTCCAATGTGTAGCCATAACACCTTCTACGGTACCAATTAATCCCTGCGGGTAGGCCACTATAAATTGATGCTCATCTGCCAGCGTATTAAATTGAGAATAACCCATTTGAACTTGGTTTGAACTACTTCTTCCATGAAAATTAATAACCAATGGCCACTCCGAGCTTTCATTATACCCTTCTGGAATATAGAGTAAATAGGCTCTATTTTGATTATCGTGTGTAATACTTGAGTTAAGCAATAAGGGATAAGTAACTTCTGGTTCAGGGGTAACTTCAGAGTTATTACAAGAAAAAGAGGTTGCCAATACAAGCATACTCCAGAACGAAAAGGGAGTTTTAAATAATGAGTTTATTTTTTTTAACATGTACTCGAACTTTTTATGTTTATACGATTAATGCAAGAGGAAGGTTTTTTTATGGTCTTAATGTTACTTTCTTCTTTGTTTATGCTGACGAAGAGCCTGCCCCGTTTTTTCGGGGAAGCATCTTCTACTAAACAATTCAACAGTGAGATTGGGGTTATTACTTTTAAAGGCGATGGAAGATTCTTCGGCTTTGCCTCAGAATAAAAAAAAAGAAAGGCGGGCGTTTTTGCTGTTACTTGGCATTGTGGTAACGTTTTCTAGTACTCTATTGTTTTTTTGCATTGTCACTTCAATAATTACCGGGTATAATAAAAAAGGCCAACTTATTAGCTGACCTTTTTTATTTATAAAGAGTTAATTATTAACGAAACATTTCATCAAATGTTAGCGACAAATAATACATGCTTCCAATTGCAGGAGCACCATAAGCTTGTACAAACTCAGTTCCTAATATATTATTAGCCCCTAGTTTAACAACAGATCTCATGCCGGTAAGGTTATAGCTAACCTGTAAATCTAAAGCTGAGAATGAAGGCACCGGACCATTACCAAATGTTCCTGTCCAATCATACCCTTCAGACCATCTGTATGATATATTGAACCCAAAGTTATCGAAGGCTTCACGGTTACCAAACTGAGCCTTAAACCTATTTTGAGGTGTATTAAAACCGGGAATATTATCTGGGTTAGATTGTGCATCTAAGCTAAAATCAGCATAATTATAGCTACCGCCTAAATCATAGCCTCGTGGTAGCAGGTAGTTTATGCCTACGCCAACACCGGTAGAAGTTACAGGGTCAGCTATATTGGTGTATAATTGATATGCTTCAGTTTCACCTGAAGATGCCATTCCTAAAAAGGCTGCAGCACCTGAAAATGTTGTTAGGTCATTTACGTCTCCGGCAGCATCTGGTATTACAACTACTGTGTTAATTAGTTGAAAATTAGTGTATTCACTTCTATAGAAATTTACATCTATCATAAGTTTATTATTAAACACACCTTTGTAGCCAAGCTCTATTGAGGTTACTTGTTCGGGTTCTATTAGTTTGTTTTCTGCTATTATTAGCTGGTCTGCATTATTAGCCATTGCCAATCCTTGCGCCATTGCCAATGTGGTTGGGTCTAATGGGTCAGCTCCTGCGCCAACTAAAGCAGTAAACTCATCTGTTACATACCCAGGAAATGCTGCACCAAAAGCAGCAGCAGATGATGCCGTATAGGCATTATCATACAAAGTTGATCCTGATATTCCGCCAAAGTTTGTTGTTTTAGAATACATATCAAGATTTTTCTGTGTTCCTCCTACCAAGGTCGCAGGGCCTAAATCCAACGCAATAAATTGCGATTGTGTATCTGGGTTTCTAAAACCTGTTTGGTACGATGCCCTTATATTATGCTTTCTGTCAGAATCAACAGACATTACCGCAAAAGCACGAGGAGAAACCTGGCCATCAAAGTTTTCGTTTTTATCGTAACGTATAGAGGCACCCAGTTTTAAACGATCGTTGGCAACTCTTTTTGAAGCTTGTGCATATCCACCATATTCGTTAATTGAAATGGGCCCATTACCACCATCTTCTACCGGTCTGTCATTAAAAATGGTACCAAACGAGTTTAAATTATACTGTCTAAAATGAGCACCAACAACTAAATCAAGAAATGAGATTTGGTTTTTAAAATTAAAACTACCTTCGGCATGGTACATTTTAGATTCATCTAAAAATTTGGATCCAGTGGCTAAATCAGCCAATTCGGTAATTCTCTTTTTCTCGTCCTCAAATGCTTGTGTGCCTGGCACTAAACGCCCTGTATCAGCAACTTCTCTGGCTGCATCATGTGCAGCCTGACGATCTAAACCTCCAAGTACTCCTCCAATGTATGCACCTGCATATTCTCCAAACCATTGAGTATCACTTTTCCAAGCTCTGTTAATATTCCATGCTGCAAATCGAGAATCGTAGGAGTCTCCTGCATTTTCAAAAGTGCCATAAGCCCTAACAAAAAAGTTATCGCCCCTAAGCTCAATTTTATGCTGTTGTAAGCTTAAATTATTAAGCGAATAGCGGCTAAAACCTTGGTAAATGGCAGTGCCTTTTCCAAATCGATAATCGTAAGACAACTCCATTTTGTCCGTTAATCTGTAGTTTAGCCCAACAGAACCTTTAATACTTTCGGTATTATAATCAATCAGGTCAACTTCCTGATAGCCAGTACGTGCTACTTTTTCAGCGCCAAAAGTTCCAGGGGGTGCTCCTGCAGCTGCATCGAAATCAATTGTAGTAGCTATGGCATCACCATAAATATTTACACCATTATAATTGGTACTGTATTGCCCTGGTTCCTCTTCAGCGTGTTGGCTGTAATCTGCGGCATGCCAATCCTGTGCTGTTAGGTAGGCAAAATTAACTTTAAAGGCAAATTTATTATTAAATGCTTTTGCATACCGAAGGTTGAAATCGTAATAACCGTTTGTTCCAGCTGCTTCTTGCTGAGTAACACCCCCTTTGGCACTAACACTAAGCCCTTGGTAATCAAACGGGTTTTTGCTATTCATAAGTAGAATACCATTAAAAGCATTAGGGCCATACAATGCAGAGGCTGCACCTGGCACCAATTCAACACTTTCAACATCCAACTCGCCTATACCAACCATATTTCCCATAGGAAAATTTAGTCCGGGAGCCGAATTGTCCATTCCATCAATTAACTGCACAAAACGAGTATTGGACATAGCAGCAAACCCTCTTGTATTAATAGACTTAAATGTCATGCTCGAAGCCGTCATTTGTACCCCTTTTAAGTTGGCAATACCATCGTAAAAAGTGACAGAAGCAGTGTTTTTAATGGCGGTAATTCCCATTTTCTCTACCGTAACTGGAGATTCTAAAATAGACTCTTCAATTCTAGATGCTGAAACAACAACTTCTTGCCCTAAAAGTGCTTGTTCTTCTAGCTTAATATCCATTCCTTTGGTATTTGCATCTGTAATTTCAACTTCTTGCGAAGCAAAACCAATCATAGAAATAATAAGCGTTAAAGGGGGGGCTGATTTAACATCTAAAGAGTAGTTTCCATCAATGTCGGCAACTGTTCCTATAACTTTCCCTTTTACAAGAATGTTAGCTCCAACCAATGGATCGCCATTATTATCAGTAATATTCCCATCAATATGGGTGGTCGATTGTGCCATTAGCCCAATGCTAAAGGCAATGAAGAAGGCACTGAGGGTAACCTTCCTTAGTAATAGTTTTTTCATATTAAATCTTTAATTTGGTTAAATTATATTTAAATCTTTTTAAACCTACGTAAAATTTTGCGCTATGAAAAAGAATAAGAGCAATTTTTAACCAAACAGAGGGAGTTATTGAGAGTAAATATAATTAGTAAAACTACCTGAAATTAGTGTAGGTGCTAATTTTTTCCTAAATTTTCCTCCAGATTTTCCCCTAATGTATTACAGAGTTTTGTTATACTATTGGCCATTTTTTCGTCACCAGTAGCAGACAAAATACTTTGAGCCATACCGCTTAAGGCATCAATATAAAACATTTTCATTTCATGAACTGGCATATCTTTGGCCCAAAGATCGAGTCGCATGGTGTTTTTTTGCACATCGTCCCAAATACCTATAGTTATAGCTTTGGTATGGTCTAATCCTCCAGGTTTGTCAGTGGCATCCCATTGAATGGTTTCCGGAACGTTATTTTTGTCTAGTTGAATTTTAAAGTTTATTTCTGAATTTTTCATTACTATAAATATTTAACCACAAAGAACGCAAAGTTTTGCACAAAGGCCACAAAGAAAA